>NZ_JBFOCN010000032.1:0-35673 GCF_040907815.1 Aeromonas sp. s6 | reverse complement strand
CCTTAACCATCCCCTCATATGAGCGAGGCGTGGCGCGGCTTCTGAGGTATGATCGCCATCCTTGACCAGCTAATACCCAACAGACTATCCCCATGTTTAACCACGAACTAATCCTCAACCACATCGACGATATATTTGGACAGGACATGCATGCCAAGCGTGTTCTTTCCCTCGCCAATGCTACCCTCGGGGTTATCGAGTCAGGTTCACTGGCCATCCACGCCATCGGTAGTGGCCTCTCCTTGGCCAACGGTCTCGAACGTAAACATGCGGTTAAACAGGTGGATCGCCTGCTCACTAACACCAAGCTCAATGTCTGGAGCCTCTTTGACGATTGGGTGCCCTATGTGGTCGGTGAACGTACCGAGATCGTAGTCTCCATGGACTGGACCGAATTCGATGCCGATGATCACAGTACCTTGGTTATCAGCCTGCAAACCAACCACGGTCGCAGTACTCCGCTGCTGTGGAAAACCCATCGGAAATCGTTGCTCAAAGGGCAACGCAATGCCCATGAGAAAGAGCTGCTCACCAAGCTCAAGCAGACGTTGCCAGAGGGTATCTTCGTGACGGTAGTAGCTGACCGCGGCTTTGGTTACATGGAGCTGTTCGAACGCCTGGAGCAAGAGCTAGGCTTTGCTTATCTCATTAGATTTAAAGGAAATGTTTTGGTTGGTTACCCTGGTGTAGAGCAGGTTCCAGCTCGGGACTGGCTAACGCCGACCGGGCGCACCCGAACCCTCAAAGCGGTGGAGATAACTGGGCAGCGACAGCCTGTCGAACGGGTCTATTGTTGTCATAAGAGTGGCATGAAAGACGCGTGGTTTCTGGCCAGTAACCGGACCGACCTGAGCGCCGCCAAGGCGTTGCAACTATACGGCCAGCGCTGGGGTATCGAGACCAGTTTTCGTGATATCAAAGATTACAAATTCGGCATGGGTATGGGAGATGTGCACATCAGTAATCCGGTCCGGCGCGACCGACTGTTTTTATTCAGTGCCCTGGCCATCGTCTTGCTGACGCTGCTGGGTAAGGCTGGAGACAGTGTCGGTCTAGAGAGAACGATCAAGGTCAATACCAGCAAGAGCCGAACCTATTCGTTCTTTCGGCAAGGGGTCATCTATTACCAGTTGCTACCTAAAATGAAAGAAGCCAATGCGGTCTTGTTGATGGATAAATTTATCTACTACCTGAAGCAACACCGCTTATATACCCGCACACTTGGAATTATTTGAGTCTCTAAAAATGAGGGGATCTCTGAGGGGTTTACCAGCACCTTTGGCGTGCTGGCCGCGACCCTGGGGTCTGCCGTCGGGCTCGGCAATATCTGGAAGTTTCCCTATCTGACCGGTGAGAACGGTGGCGCCGGTTTTCTGCTGGTCTATGTCATCGCCACCCTGCTGGTGGGATTGCCGGTGATGATCTCCGAGATCATGCTGGGGCGCGAGGCCAGGACGGATGCGGTCAGCGGGCTCATCAAGCTGGCTCCAAAGGGGCAACCCTGGTGGCTGATCGCCGCCATGGGGGTGAGCGCGGCCTTCCTCATCATGTCGTTCTACTCCGAGGTGGCGGCCTGGGTGTTTGCCTACATCTTCAAGGCTGCCAGCGGCGAGATCCTCTCCACCGATCCCGCCGTCACGGGTGCTGCCTTCAATTCGCTTATAACGGATCCCTTGCAGAGTCTGCTCTGGCAGTGGCTGGTGCTGGCCCTGATGGGGGGGATCTTGCTGATGGGGGTCTCCAGGGGGATCGAAGCGGTCACCAAGCGGTTGATGCCACTGCTCTTCATCCTGCTGCTGGTGATAGGCGTGCGCAGCCTGACTCTGCCCGGAGCGAGCGAAGGACTGCATTTCCTGTTCTCGCCGGATTTCTCCAAGGTGACCGCAGGCGTCGTGCTGACGGCCATGGGGCTGGCGTTCTTCAAGCTCTCCATCGGGATGGGCTGCATGATGACCTATGGCAGCTACTTTCGGGACGATCAGCACATCCCTCTCACCACGGTACGGGTGATGTGCGCGGATCTCTTCGTCTCCATGCTGGCGGGGATCGCCATCTTCCCGGCGGTCTTTGCCTTTGGCTTCGAGCCGAGCGCAGGCCCCTCCCTGCTGTTCATCACCATACCCGCGGTCTTTGCCAGCATCCCGTTTGGACACCTCTTCATGGTGCTCTTCTTCGTGCTCTCCGCCATCGCAGCCACCGGGGCCATGCTCTCCATCCTGGAGGTGCCGGTCTCGGTGCTCTCCGAGCGCTTTCACATGAGCCGCACAAGGGCGACCCTGATCAACCTGCTGGTGCTGGGGGCGGTCGGCTCGACCTGTGCGCTCTCGAGCAGCACGCTGGCGGATGTGCAGGTTGGCGGGAAAACCTTCTTCGATCTGTTCGACTTCGTCTCTTCCAACGTGCTGATGCCCCTTGGCGGCATCTTCCTCTGCCTCTTTGTGGGCTGGGTATGGGGATTCGAGCGGATGACGACGGCGCTGACCAATGGAGGCAAGCTGGCGCTGCCCATCCTCAGCCCCCTGTTTTTCATCATCCGCTATGTGTCGCCGCTGCTGATCCTGGTGGTGATGCTCAAGGGGCTGGGGCTGTTCTGAGCCGCGTAGCCCGAAACAAAAAAGCGCCTATTGGCGCTCTTTTTGTCTTTTACCCCGATATGCCTTCATATCAGGCAGAGTCGTGACAGCTCCTCCTTGAGCTGCTCCAGGTTGCGCTCGACACAGGCTTCCCCCTCGTTGATGGCGTCGCTCGCGCGGTGAAAATCCATGATGGAGAGGTTGCCAAGGCGCGGGCAGAGCTGGATCTCGGGGGGATCCCCGGCCATCCGGGCACGGGTGATGCGCTCCTGCATGATGTTGATGGAGCCCGTCATCACCCCCCACATGCCGGGGGTACTGGGTTCGCGCTCGCCCCGGTTCAGCCACTGGCTGAGCAGCCCCCCTTGCACGGGCTCGTCCGGTTCGTCGGTCCAGGGCTGGTGCATGTCGGTGTTGAGGTTGACGGCGATCACCACCTCGGCTCCCATGGCGCGGGCTAGGGAGATGGGGACCGGGTTGACCACGGCCCCGTCCACCAGCCAGCGATCCTCCACCCGGGTCGGGGTGAGCAGGCCGGGCATACCGCAGGAGGCGCGCACACACTGGCGAAGCGGTCCTTCCTGCAACCAGATCTCGCGACCGGTATCGAGTTCGGTGGCGACGCAGGCAAAGGGCAGCGGCAGGCTTTCGATGGCGGGATCCCCCAGATGGCCGGCGGCGATGCCAAATACCTTGTCACCGCGAAACAGGCCGCCGGAGAGGGCAGGATCGAGCAGCCCCATGACCTGCAGGCGGCTGAAGCCGCGCACCCAGCTCTCCAGCTTGTCCAGTTCACCAGCGGCATAGGCGGCGCCGACAAAGCTGCCGATGGAGCAGCCAGCCACCAGATCCGGCTTGACGCCGAGTCGCTCCAGGGCACGGATGATGCCGATGTGGGCCCATCCTCGGGCCGCACCGCTGCCCAGGGCCAATCCCAGACGGGGTTTTCGTGACACAGTTGCGTCTCCTGACATGAAGTGGGAGTCCAGCTTACTCCGGCTTCTCCTGCCCGTCATCCCGCCACGCTTCGCTGCGATTGCGGCCGTTGGCCTTGGCCTGATAGAGGGCGATATCGGCGCGGCGGATCACCTCCTGCAAGGAGATGGCCGGTGACTGGCGACAGTGGCCCAGGCTGACGGTCACCTTCAGCTCGGCCGCGATGGCGCTCCAGGGATGCTCTGCTATGCACAGGCGAAGCCGCTCGGCCAAGGGGGCCAGAGGGATCGCTTCATCGGCGACGAGCAGCAGGAACTCCTCGCCGCCCCAGCGGATCAGGTGGCACTCCCGTGTCAGCAGGGACTGGCAGAGCTGCACCAGACGGATGAGAACCTGATCGCCCACCCCGTGGCCGAAACGGTCGTTGACCTGTTTGAAGTGATCGCAGTCAAACATGATGGCGCCGATGCGTTGGCGGCCTGCCAGGGCCTGGCGGTGTTCGAAGGCATCGAAGTAGTGGCGGTTGAAGGCGCCGGTCAGGGCATCGTGGCGCGACAGGTAGTTGAGGCGCCGGTTGAGGCGCTGGGCACGCAGGCTGGAGACGGTCGCCACCACCAGACAGAGAATGGTGATGAGCGCCGTCGCCGATTGCCACAACAGCGTCTGCAGCAGAGGCAGCAGCGGGATGCGATGGATGAGGGAGAGCGGTGTCTCCGGGATGGGGTAGACGAGCTGCAAGGCGCCCTGTTGCCACTCATATTCCGCTGACTGCGCCGTCCTGACCGGGGGCGGCGCGGTACCGGACTGGCTGCTGGCGAGGATCTGCTGATGGGCGTTGAGCAGGAACAGGGTACCAATCCGGGGGGCGAGGCGGTGCAGGGTCTGCGCCAGCGTGACGGTCTGGATGTCGATGCTGAGCAGGCCAATGATCTGGCCGCCCTGGGTAATGGGCTGGGAGAGGGTGATCATCTGCCCCCGTCCGGCAAAATCCTGGTAGGGGCGCGAGAGCATGGCGTGCTCCAGGTGGGGATACCTGGCCATCGCCTCCTGCCAGTAGGCCTTGCTGTAAATCACGGGATCGAAGCGAAACTGGCTGGATGGCACCCAGGGATAGAGGTAGATGAAATTGTCCGTACCGGTGAAGTAGATCCAGGCCACGTCCCTGTCCAGCAGCTTGCTGGCCGTGGCGAGCAGGGGAGAGAGGCTGAGGGCGAGATGTATTCTGGCTTGCCGCTCGCTGCCGTCGTGGGGCAGCGGGCCCTGCCCGGTCAGGTTGCCGATGAGGGCGGGGGGCAGATCGACGGGGATGCGATCCAGATTGATGCCGTGCTCCCCGTCGGATTGCAGCGCCTGATAGAGCTGGCGAGAGAGCACGGACTGGGGATTGCTGCGCAGGCGCTCCTCCGCCTGGCCGCGCATGGCCTCAAGGAAGGTCTCCATCCGCTGGTGCTGGCTGCTGAGCTGGGTCGCGGCGTTGATGGTGTCACGCTTGTTGATCTCGGTAACCTGGCGAAACGCATGTTGCAGGGCGAGCAGCAACAGCAGCAGGCCGAGGCCCAGCAGCAGCCACTGCAATCGGTATCTGGCAAAGGCGGGGGAGGGAATGGACATGGGCGTACCGGAAGATGGCGAGAGTCGGCATCAGTGTAAGGCAGAACCCTGACGCGCGTGCCGACAAGATGCGTTTTTGATGATCTTCTCACCGGACTGTTACGTTTTGTCACATTTATACATAGTCACGGCATAGTCAGGGGGTAACATGGTGCCATCCTTGATGAAGCTATCTCTTCTTCCTCTCTCTTTGACTGCATGGATCTTGTGATGAAAACGCGCGTGTGGCTGTGGCTTTTCCCTCTTCTTCTATTGCTGGCGGCGGGCGCCTGGCATCTGCGGCAGGCTGAACCCGCCAGCAAGCCTTCACCAAGAGAGATCAATATCAGGGCCGAAACCGTCAGGCAGAGCCTGGCCGAGCCCTCCATCAAGCTGGTGAGCAAGCTTGCGGCCAATCGCTCCGTGGCCATCAGCCCCGAGGTGACCGGCCGCATTGCCACCATTGCGGTGAGCTCCGGCCAGCAGGTCAAACAGGGGCAGACCCTGATCGCCCTGGATGCGGGCAAGCAGCAGGCGGAGCTGGCCGAGCAGAGCGCCAGCGTGCGCGACGAGGCCCGCAAGCTGCGGGACATGCGCAAGCTGGTGGCGCGAGGCGCCGTCACTACCTCGGAGCTGGAGGGGCAGGAGGCGACTGTGGCCCAGGCCCAGGCCCGGGTCGATGCGGCCCGTTACGAGCTCTCCCTGCGCACCCTGGCGGCCCCCTTCGACGGCACCGTCAGCCTCATCGATCTCAGCGAAGGAGCCCTGGTCAACAGCGGCGACGTGCTCTTGCATCTGGATGAGCTGGCAAAACTGCGGCTCGATCTGGCGGTGCCCGAGCGCTACCTCTCCTTGCTGCGCCCCGGCATGGCGGTGACGGCAACCAGCTCGGCCTGGCCGGACCAATCCTTTTCCGGCGTGCTGGAGACCCTCGACAGCCGGATCTCCAGCGACACCCAGAACATCAAGGCCCGCGTCATCCTGTCCAACACCGGTGGCCAGCTGCGTCCCGGCATGCTGATGAACGTGGATCTCTCTCTGCCACCCCAGAAGATGACCCTGATCCCCGCCCAGTCGGTGGAGTATGCCGGCGAGCAGCGCTTCGTCTATCGCCTGGAGGCGGACGGACGGGTGAAGCGGGTGCCGGTGGAGCTTGGCGACACCCATGGCGAGGCCGTCTGGGTGCTCAAGGGGTTGAACGTCGGCGATCGCATCGCGGTGGAGGGGCTGGTCAATCTGCGCGACGGCGCCCAGGTACGTGATCTGGGCGAGGTGAAAGGCTGATGTGGCTCTCCGATATCTCAGTACGCCGTCCCCTGGTGGCGGTGGTCATCAGCGCCCTGCTCACCGTGTTCGGCCTGGTGGCCTTCAGCAAACTCACCGTGCGGGAGATGCCGGATGTGCAGACCCCGTCCGTTTCCATCACCACCACCTATGAGGGGGCGGCCCCCGAGGTGATGGAGAGCCAGGTCACCAAGCCCATCGAGGATCAGCTCTCCGGCATCAGCGGCATCAAGAACATCAACTCGGTGACCCGCAAGGGGCGCTCCTCCATCACGGTGGAGTTCAAGCTCGGCTGGAACATGCTGGAGGGCACTTCCGACGTGCGTGACGCCATCTCCCGGGCCAGACCCAAGCTGCCAGACGGGGCGGACGAGCCCATGGTGACCAAGGACAACGGCAACGGGGATGTGGCCATCTGGCTCAACTTCAGCAGCACCCAGATGGATCGTACCGCCATGACGGATTACGCCAATCGCATGCTGGTGGACCCCTTGAGCCTGGTGGAAGGGGTGAGCGAGGTGTCTCTCTCCGGGGACCTGACCCAGGTGATGTACGTGCGGCTGCGCCCCGCCGACATGGCGGCCCGCGGCATCACGGTGGCCGACGTGCAGGATGCCCTCAAGCGGGAGAACATCGAGCTGCCGGGCGGCGAGATCCGCAACAACACCATGACCATGGCGGTGCAGATCGCACGGCTCTATCACAGTGCGGAAGATTTTCGCACCCTGCCGGTGAAAACCGCCACCAATGGTCAGAGCATCTATCTGGCGGACATTGCGGATGTGGAGGTGGGGGCCAAGAACGAAGACAGCGCCTATCAGCGCAATGGCCGCGAGAGCCTGGGGATTGGCATCGTCGCCCAGTCCACCGCCAATCCCCTGGCGGTGGCCCAGGGCATCGAGAAGAAGCTCGTGGAGATGCAGCGCTTCCTGCCGGAGGGGGCCACCCTTGAGGTCGACTACGACTCCACCATCTTCATCAAGCAGGCCATCGACGAGGTATACGAGACACTCGCCATCTGCGCCCTGCTGGTGGTCGCCGTGCTCTATCTCTTCCTCGGGCAGGGGCGCACTACCCTCATTCCCGCCATCACGGTGCCCGTCTCCCTGATTTCGGCCTTCATCGGTGCCTGGTATCTGGGCTTTTCCATCAACCTCATCACCTTGCTGGCCCTCATCCTCGCCATCGGCCTGGTGGTGGATGACGCCATCGTGGTGGTGGAGAACATCCACCACCACCTGCAACGGGGCGAGTCCCCCTTGATGGCGGCCTGGCACGGCACCCGGGAGGTGGGCTTTGCCGTCATCGCCACCACCGCCGTGCTGGTGATGGTGTTTGTGCCCATCGCCTTCATGGATGGCATGGTGGGGCGCCTCTTCACCGAGTTCGCCATCCTGCTCTCCTTGGCCGTGCTCTTCTCCTCCCTGGTGGCGCTCACCCTGACCCCGGCCATGGGCTCCTGGCTGATGCGTGCCGTGGACAAGCCCAACGCCCTGACCGCCACCCTGGACAAGGGACTTGGCTGGGTGGAGGAGCGTTATCGCCGCGTGCTGGGGGCCGTGCTGCGCCGCGCCGTCTGGATGCCCCTGGTGTTGCTGCTCTGCCTTGGCGGCATTGGCGCCCTCTTTGGCAAGCTGCCCGCGAGCCTCACCCCGACCGAGGACAGGGGCGTGCTCTATGTGTTCGTGAAAGGGGCGGAGGGCACCAGCATCGAGCGGATGAAGCGCAACATGCAGCAGGTGGAGGCCGCCATCCTGCCGCTGCTCGGCAAGGGGGTGGTGCAGGCCATGAGCTTCAGCACCCCGGCCTTCGGGCGCGGCGGCGATCAGACCGGCATGGCCATCATCCAGCTCAGTGACTGGGCGGTGCGGGACGAAACGGCCACCGAGTTTGGCCGCTCCCTGAGCGGTCGCCTCGCCGGCATCCCCGACGTGATGATCCGCACCTTCCAGCCGGGGTTCAGAGGCGGCTCCACCGCGGCGGTGCAGTTCGTGCTGCAAGGCTCCGATTACGGCGAGCTCAACCAGCAGGGGCTGGCGCTCAAGGAGGCGGCGGCCCAAAGCGGGCTGATGCAGAGCCCGGATCTCGACTATGCCGAGAAGACCCCGGAGCTGCAGGTGACCATAGAGCGGGAGCGAGCCACCCAGCTCGGCATTCCGGTCTCCACCATCGCTAGCTCCCTGCAGGCCCTGCTCGGTGGCGTCAGCCAGACCACCTATGTGGACAGGGGCGAAGAGTATGACGTCTACCTGCGCGCCAACCAGACCCAGTTCAATGGCATCTCCGACATCAGCCGCATCTATTTGAAGGCCGCGAGCGGCGAGATGGTGAGCCTCTCCACCCTGGCGACCGTCACCCAGGTGGCGAGTCCCCAGCGCCTCAACCACTACCAGCGCCAGAAGGCGGTCACCCTCACCGCGGACGTGGCCCCCGGCCACACCCTGGGGGAGGCGCTCGACTTCCTGGATGGCTGGGCCGCGGATCACCTGCCCACCGGCATGTCGGTGGATTATGCTGGCGAGTCCAAGGACTATCGCGACAACCAGGGGGAGATGGCGCTGGTGTTCGGCCTGGCCCTGCTGGTGGTCTATCTGGTGCTGGTGGCCCAGTTCGAGAGCCTGCTGACCCCGGCGGTGGTGATGATGACGGTGCCGCTCGGCATCTTCGGCGGCCTGCTCGGCCTCTGGCTCACGGGGCAGGAGCTCAGCATCTACAGCCAGATAGGCATGATCATGCTCATCGGCATGGTGACCAAGAACGGCATCCTCATCGTGGAGTTCATCAACCAGCTGCGCCAGCGGGGTGAAGGGTTCGAGGAGGCGATCATCAAGGGGTCGGTGCGCCGCCTGCGCCCCATCTTGATGACCTCGCTCACCGCCATCATCGGCGCCGTGCCCCTGATGCTCTCCATGGGGGCGGGGTACGAGAGCCGGATGGCCGTGGGGACCGTGGTCTTCTTCGGCTTGTCCTTGGCGACCCTGGTGACCCTGCTGGTGGTGCCCGCCATCTATCACCTGATCGCCAGACGCGCGGGGATGACGGGGGCGCGGGACCGACTGGTGGACGAAATACTGGCCACGGCAACCCCGGCCAGTCCCTCCCCGGTGCCGGGGGCGGTGGCCCCCGAGGGGCGTGACAAACCGGCGGCCTAGCGTGCCGACCCGGATGACAGCAAGCAGGGCGCCAATGGGCGCCCTGCTTGCTGATGAGATCGGAGTCTGTCACGCCGACCTGTCGCGCCCGCTCGAAGGCGCCCCTTCCCCTCGCGTTCTGTGGGGGCAAAAAGCCGTCGCCCCCGCCTTGCTCTGCCGGTATAATGCGCGACCCGAATTGTTCCAGGTGGTCAAAATGCAGCCGGTTACCAACCTCTTCTCCTATCCCCGTTACTGGGCCGAGTGCTACGGCACGGCGCCTTTCCTGCCCATGTCCCGTGCGGAGATGGACAAGCTCGGCTGGGACAGCTGCGACATCGTGCTGGTGACAGGCGACGCCTACGTGGATCACCCGAGCTTCGGCATGGCGGTGATCGGCCGCATGCTCGAATCCCAGGGTTTTCGGGTCGGCATCATCGCCCAGCCGGACTGGTCATCCAAGGATGACTTTATGCGCCTGGGCAAGCCCAACCTCTTCTACGGGGTGACCGCGGGCAACATGGACTCCATGATCAACCGCTACACCGCCGACAAAAAATTGCGCCACGACGACGCCTACACCCCGGGGGATGTGGGCGGCAAGCGGCCGGATCGCGCCACCCTGGTCTACACCCAGCGCTGCAAAGAGGCCTATAAAGAGGTGCCGGTGGTCATCGGCGGCATCGAGGCATCCCTGCGCCGCATCGCCCACTACGACTACTGGTCCGAGACCATCCGTCGCTCCATCCTCATCGACGCCAAGGCCGACATCCTCATCTACGGCAACGCCGAGCGCCCCCTGGTGGAAGTGGCTCACCGCATCGCAGGCGGCGAGACCATCGAGACCATGCAGGACATTCGCGGCACCGCCGTCATCCGCAAGGAGCCGTTGCCGGGCTGGCGCGGGGTGGATTCGAGCAAGCTCGACCAGATTGGCCGCATCGATCCCATCCCCAACCCCTATATGGAAGGGGCGCCATGCAGCGATGACGAGGGCACTGCGCCGATGGAGCAGGAGGCCAAGCCCATTCTGGTACAGCCGCCCAAGCAAAAACCCTGGGAGCTGACCTACGTCAAGCTGCCGGCGTTCGAGCGGGTGAAGGAAGACAAGGTGCTCTACGCCCATGCGTCGCGCATCCTGCACCACGAGACCAACCCGGGCTGCGCCCGCGCCCTCTCCCAGGCCCATGGCGATCGCATCATCTGGGTCAACCCGCCTGCCTTCCCGCTCGAGACCGACGAGATGGACGGGGTGTTCGGCCTGCCGTACCAGCGGGTGCCGCACCCGGCCTATGGCAACGAGAAGATCCCGGCCTACGACATGATCAAGACCTCGGTCAACATCATGCGCGGCTGCTTTGGCGGCTGCTCCTTCTGCTCCATCACAGAGCACGAAGGGCGCATCATCCAGAGCCGCTCGGAAGAGTCGATTCTGAAAGAAATCGAAGAGATCCGCGACAAGGTGCCGGGCTTTACCGGCGTCATCTCGGATCTGGGCGGCCCCACCGCCAACATGTATAAGCTCCGCTGCAAGAGCCCCAAGGCCGAGCAGACCTGCCGCCGTGCCTCCTGCGTCTGGCCGACCATCTGCCCGCACATGGATACCGACCACAGCCCGACCATCAACCTCTATCGCAAGGCGCGTGACCTCAAGGGCATCAAGAAGATCCTGATCGCCTCCGGGGTGCGTTACGACATCGCGGTGGAAGATCCGCGCTACATCAAGGAGCTGGCCAAGTACCACGTCGGCGGCTACCTCAAGATAGCGCCGGAACACACCGAAGAGGGCCCGCTCTCCAAGATGATGAAGCCGGGCATGGGCAGCTACTACAGCTTCAAGGAGCTGTTCGACAAGTATTCCAAAGAGGCGGGCAAGCAGCAGTATCTGATCCCCTACTTCATCTCCGCCCACCCGGGCACCACGGATGAAGACATGGTGAACATGGCGCTCTGGATTAAAGCAAACCGCTTCAAGCTCGATCAGGTGCAGAACTTCTACCCGTCGCCGCTCGCCAACGCCACTACCATGTATTACACCGAGAAAAACCCGCTCAACAAGGTGAGCCGCCAGGGCGGGGATGTGTTCGTGGTGAAAGGGGAGCGTCGCCGTCGCCTGCACAAGGCGCTGCTGCGCTACCACGATCCGGCCGGTTGGCCGATGATCCGCGAAGCCCTGCTGGAGATGGGCAAAGGCCACCTCATCGGTAACGGCCCCGACTGCCTGGTGCCGCCGGAAGGCCGTGGCGAAGCCAAGGCCGAGCGCAGCCGCAGCAAGGGCCTCAAGCCCGCGTTGACCCGCCACAGCGCCATCACCCATCAGCGCAGCAATGGGGCGGACAGCAAGACCGCTGGCGGCAAGGCGGGCAATGGCAAGCCAGTAGGCTCCCAGCTCAGCAAAGGGGCAGGTGCCAACGGCAAGTCTGCTGCACAGGGTGCTGGACATGGAAAACCGGCAGGGCAGGGGAAACCCGTTCACAAGGGCAAAGCCCCAACCCGCGCGGGTTCAGCCAAGCCGGGTACCAAACCTGCCACTCAGGGCGGCAAGCCTGCTGCCAAAGGCAATGGCGCCAAGCGACCGGCTCGGTGATATTTCCCGGGGGAGGGCGATAAATAAAAATGGCGACCAGATGGTCGCTATTTTTATTTGAGTATTACGAGATACATTTATCTAAAATTGCGACAATCTAGAGATTGTCAATTGCATCCAGCAGTTTATGTATCTGAACATAACACCCAGCCAAGTATGGTTTATCCTTGATGGGGAATGCAGAGCTTTGCTCTTCGGATATATTTAATTGCTCTGCTCTACTCCGTGCCCTTTTCACTCCAGGTTGGATTTTTCTAAATAACCCATCAAAACCTTTATCGTAATTTTTTATTCCAATCTTCGTTAAATGGCTTTTAAAGTTTGATTCTGCCATTAAATTATCAAATGATGAATATGGCCTAGTTGTACTCTCAAAATGAAGCAATAGCCAATATTCAAAACAAATATTAGATAGTGCAACGTTAATATTGTTTGACTTTGCTTTTTTTAGTGCTTGATCATGAAGTTTATCGCTATATTTTGCTTTGCTTTCTCTATCATAAACGACCCAAAAATGATCGTCAGGAGATACATCTTTACTCTTCTTTTTTTGTATTGCTTCGTCAACTAATTGAACGGGAGTGTTTTTTTTAGATGGAGGAATGATGATTACACTTGCTTTTTGCGGGCAACAAGAAGCAACATAATCCTTAATATAATAAGGTTCAGTTTTTTCGCCTTCACAAAATATGAAGATTTTAGGTAAAACCTTTTTACTCATCAGACTTTACCTCATCGTCATTATACTCACCGAATAAATCGTCAAATGTAGACTGCTCTATAAATTTTTCACCAGAAAGTAGAGTGACAATTTCTGGGTAATTTATTTTCGGCACACCACCAAAGCGCCCTTGATCATACCAAACGCCAAATGGCGTAGTCGACTTAACCCGAGTTTTATCAAAATCATTCAAAGAGTATCCTATTGATTTTCCTTGTCTTTTCTCAAAGAAAAATAATTGATCTCTTCTCATCTTCTCTGGAGACATTAATTGCATATTATGTGTCGTGAAAATCAACTGCGAGTTATATTTATTAACTTCTCCATCGTTGAAAAGTCGAACAATCACATCAGCCATATGTGGATGAATGTTATTGTCTAATTCATCAAATACAATAACACATTGCTTTCTAAATGCTTCGACAAGCATTGGTATCATATCAAAGAACCGTCCTGTACCTTCGGATTCTTCTGATTTTTTGAAAATTTCTTCATTGCCATTTTCGGATAGATGAGCGAAGGAAAATGAATTTTCAGAAATAATCATGTCTTTTATTTCATCAGGTATTTCCTGACTAAGATTCAATTCTCTCTCCGCATCAACCTTTATGATTTTAGATATGCCAATATCGATGCAGGAAATTATTTTTGACGCCTTTTCAATCATGTCTAGGTCATCAATGTATTTATTCCATCCGATCCATTGCCCTACGCGAATAAATTCTATGTTATCGTTGAAAAAGTTATATACATCCCTAATTATTTGCGGTGAGGATGCATTGTTACCAGCTTTTGATAAATATGTGTTGTTTGCAAAAAATGCAATTTTTCTAGTTCCGCCTTTATATAAGTTACCAAACTTAATATCTTGCCAAGAGTCCCCTTCTTTTCTTGTAAATAAGTTTGCTTTAACCCTTGATGGGTAATAATCCAAACTTTCATTCAGGATTTCATTTTTTTTAAAGGAAATGTTGTAAACATACCTTGTGCCATCAATGATAAATTCGACACCAAATTTTATCGGAGCATCAATTGTATCAGAGCATAAGCGGTAAGGTTCATAGCATGGTATATTCTTACCATCTCTTAAATCACCTGAACTACAAACCAAATACTGTATAGCAGTTAATGCCATGAGCGCATTGGATTTTCCAGATGCATTAGCACCATAAAATCCAACAGACCTCAGTGCTCCAATACTTGCGTTATCAAGCATAGATACATGGCTAGGCATGTGCGACTTAGGGGTTGTAACACTGAAATTAAGCTTGGTTTCGTCTTTAAAAGATCGAAAGTTTTGCATGGAAAGTGATAAGAACATATGAAAATTCCTTTGATTGGCATTTTTTGACAAAAAAAATCATAAAGTGCCATTAGAAAACATCAGAAGCGTACACTAGTTAACCTGTTGATACCAGTGATCTGAGGCGTTGCTTCCCAAATCGATGCGGCTTGAATGGAACTAACTGAGGATGTGGGGATCTGATCACAAAGGAAATCTGAGACACCCACCTTTTTGACAGCGGCGTAGCCCTGTACTTGGCTTGAGGTGTCACTGCCCAGGGGGGTGAGCCATGACCATTGCCCGTTCACGTCAAATCAGTTTGCAGGAAAGAAAATCTGGGACACCCACCTTTTTGACAGCGACGTAGCCCTGTACTTGGCTTGAGGTGTCACTGCCAGGGGGTGAGCCATGACCATTGCCCGTTCACGTCAAATCAGTTTGCAGGATACGCCTTACTATCATGTGGTCAGTCGCTGTGTGCGGCGGGCGTTTCTGTGCGGGGAAGATGCCCACTCCGGCCAGAGTTACGAGCATCGGCGCCAGTGGGTAGTGGACAAGTTGGGCCAATTGTCGCGACTGTTTGCCATCGGTGTTTGTGCCTATGCGGTGATGAGCAATCACTATCACCTGGTGCTCAAGGTCGAGTCGGATACCGCTGCCAATTGGAGCGAGCGAGAGGTGGCCGAGCGTTGGGCGGCGCTGTTCCTGTGGCCGCTGCTGGTACGACGCTGGTATCAGGGGGAATCCCTGATTGAGCCTGAACTCGCTGTGGTGCAACAACTGATAGGACAGTGGCGGAGCGCCTGCATTCCATCAGCTGGTTTGTGCGGTTGCTCAACGAAAACCTGGCTCGGCAGGCCAATCGGGAAGATGGTTGCAAGGGCCATTTTTGGGAAGGGCGCTTCAAGAGCCAGGCCCTGCTCACCGAATCGGGAAATCTAGGACACCCACCTTTTTGACAGCGACGTAGCCCTGTACTTGGCTTGAGGCGGGGGATCTGGGACACCCACCTTTTTGACAGCGGCGTAGTCCTGTACTTGGCTTGAGGTGTCACTGCCCAGGGGGTGAGCCATGACTATTGCCCGTTCACGTCAAATCAGTTTGCAGGATACGCCTTACTATCATGTGGTCAGTCGTTGTGTGCGGCGGGCGTTTCTGTGCGGGGAAGATGCCCACACCGGCCAGAGTTACGAGCATCGGCGCCAGTGGGTGGTGGACAAGTTAGGCCAATTGTCGCGACTGTTTGCCATCGTTGTTTGTGCCTATGCGGTGATGAGCAATCACTATCACCTGGTGCTCAAGGTCGAGTCGGATACCGCTGCCAATTGGAGCGAGCGGGAGGTGGCCGAGCGTTGGGCTGCGCTGTTCCAGTGGCCGCTGCTGGTACGACGCTGGTATCAGGGGGAATCCCTGATTGAGCCCGAACTGGCCGTGGTGCAACAACTGATAGGGCAGTGGCGGGAGCGGTTACATTCCATCAGCTGGTTTGTGCGGTTGCTCAACGAAAACCTGGCTCGGCAGGCCAATCGGGAAGATGGTTGTAAGGGCCATTTCTGGGAAGGGCGCTTCAAGAGCCAGGCCTTGCTCACCGAATCAGCCCTGCTGGCCTGCATGGCCTATGTTGATCTCAATCCGATACGAGCGGGATTGTCCGACCGGCCCGAGCAGAGCGATTACACCAGCCTCAAGCAGCGTCTCGATGGCGAGCAGTCCGCCGCCCCATTGCCGCCGTTGCTGTTGCCATTCGCGCACGAAGCGCGACCCGATAGCCTGCTATATACCTTTGCGGATTACCTGATGCTGGTGGACTGGACAGGCCGCGCCATCCGAGTGGACAAACGGGGCCATATCCCAGTTTGTCTTGCCCCCATCCTGACGCGGCTGGGGGTGGACGAGGTGCGCTGGCTCAAGCAAGTGACGCTGTTTCGGCGCCAGGGCATCAGAGTGGTGGGTGACAAAGAGCATTGTCAGCAGTTTGCCTGGCACTGTGGCCAGCGACGGTGTCATCAACCATCCCTTTGAGTGATGAATGCTCGCATCATAACAACGTCCGGTATCGCGCCAGCTCCCCGCCTGTGTGATCGCATCTGAATTGGCGTCATCGATGCCAAGACATTCTCTTTAATCCCCCGAGTTTCACAAATGCCATCGCAAATACTGGATGACGAATTGTGCTGGGCGCTGGATGAGGGCTTTCTCCAAAAGATGGCAGTCCTGATAAGGCGGGTTGGGGAAGAGGGGCTATCGGTCCTTTGTCAACAGGCCCTTTCTCACAATGCGGCGACACCGTGGGTGTTGCTTGAGCAGGTGATTTTTGCATCAGTGAAACAGAGTGGGTGATATGGTTCCTCCAATGGAACAATTCGTACACAAAGATGGCTGTCCCAAATGAAGAAAGGCTTTGTTATCTTGCTGGATACGTTGGCAAGGGCGAGTCACGTGGAACGTTCAAGTCAGGAGCAATCAGATGGCGATAACAACGCGATCCCGAAGAGAGAAGGTAGGCAGCGGGCTCGGGCTGGTGATGGGGCTCATCGCCTTTAACCTGATCGTGCTCCTGCTTCCGGTTGCAACAGAGATGTCAGATATGACCCGGATGATAGGTGCCATGGTCAGCGCCATGCTTTGCGCCGAGCTGGGCGCCAGGATTGGCAAGTGGTGGGATGCCAAAGAGCAGGCCGGATCGGCAGAGTAACTCGACGTGAGAAGAGCGCCAATCGCCCGAGTGCGGCGGTGTGTGCGGGTGTAACAGGCAGGGCGACAGTTGTCGCCCTGCCTGTTTTGCTATCGCGGTTTGCCGCTCAAGCGCCGCGCCGCCGGGGGTCGCTTAGATGGAGGAAGGTGGCCAGGGTGTCGCGGGGCGATGCCGCATTGCATCAGAAGGCGCCTGGAGCGAGATGGCGCCAAGGCTGGATCTGCGAGGGAAATCCTGAGATCGTGCAGGCAGTTATCTGGTTATCCCCTTGAGAGGAGTGCCCATGCGCATTGCCCTGATTGGCCTTGGCGATATCGCCCGGAAGGCCTATCTGCCGCTGCTGGCAAACGACGAGCGAGTCACCCCGCTGCTCTGTACCCGGAGTCCCTCGGTGCTCGGCAAACTGGCGCGCCAGTACCGGATTGGCGAGTGTTTTACCGAGGTCGATGCGCTGCTGGCGAGCCGACCTGATGCGGTGATGATCCACGCTGCCACCGCCGTGCACGGCAAACTGGCGGAGCTGTGCCTGCGTGCCGGCATTCCCACCTTTGTGGACAAGCCGCTGTGTGACAACGCAGGAGAGGTGGAGGCGCTCGCCAATCTCGCCATCGCCAGGGACTGCCCGCTGTTTGTGGGCTTCAACCGTCGCTATCTGCCCGCCATGGCCGCCGCACGCGGCCAGCCGCTGACCGAGCTCCATTGGCAAAAGCACAGGCACGCCATGCCAGGGGCGCCTCGTCAGTTCTTGTTCGACGACTTTATCCATGTGCTCGACAGCCTCTGCTGTTATGGCGGCGAGCCGGATGGGGAGCTGCATACGGTGCTGCGACGCAGCAGTGAGCAGCCCGAACTGCTGGCCGGGGTGAGCATCGCCTGGCAGAGCGGGCAGATGGCGGTGAGCGGCAGCATGAATCGCAGCGCCGGCATGACCGAGGAGCGCATCGATGCCTATGGCGACAACCTCACTCTGCATATCGAGAATTGCACCCGTGGCCTGCTTGCGCGAGACAACACAGTGCAGACTCTGGCTCCGGGCGACTGGCAGCCCGTGCTGGCGAGCCGAGGCTTTGTCGCCATGCTCGAGCACTGGTATGGGCAGATTGACGCCGGGCGGACAGACGGGGCGCTGGTCGAGAGCTACCTGCAAAGCCATCGACTGGCAGAGCGCCTCGTCGCCCTGGCAAAGGGATGACCCGAATGCAAGGGGCTGGGTGACACCGGCAGGCATCACTGGCCAGAGAATCGGCAGAGCACTGTATGAGATGGTGGCTCCTTGCGCAGTCAGCCGGGAAAGGTGCCAGCGAGCGAGCCAAGCGAAGGCGGGTTTGTTATCTTGGCGGCCATCAAGAGCTGCAGGGCAAGAGATCGCAATGAAGAAGGTGTCGAAGATGAGATGGCTGACCGCAGTGGGCGGGGTATTCCGTTCATGAGCATCATTCTGGGGATTGATCCCGGTTCGCGCATCACCGGTTACGGGGTCATTCGCATCGTCGCGGGCAAGGCGGAATATCTGGGATCGGGCTGCATCCGCACCGATCTGGGGGAGCTGCCGTCTCGCCTGAAGCAGGTCTATGACGGGGTGAGCGAGATCATTACCCAGTTCAAGCCGGACGAGTTCGCCATAGAGCGGGTCTTCATGGCGCGCAACGCGGACTCTGCCCTGAAGCTCGGCCAGGCCCGTGGCAGCGCCATCGTCGCGGCGGTCAACGCCCTGCTGCCGGTGAGCGAATACTCGGCCACCCAGATCAAGCAGGCGGTGGTGGGCACCGGCGGCGCCGCCAAGGAGCAGGTGCAGCACATGGTGACCCACCTGCTCAAGCTCTCGGCCACCCCCCAGGCGGATGCGGCGGATGCCCTCGGGGTGGCGCTCTGCCACTTCCATACCCGCCAGAGCCTGATCCGGATGGCGGGCCAGGCCAGCGGTTCGGTGCGCGGACGTTATCGCTGAGCCCGGTGCTCCGCCTTGGCAGAGTGCGAGAGAAGGGTGAGCCAGATACCGGTGCCTGCTGGCAAAAGCGCTGATTGAGTCACGACTTGTCGCACCTCCTCAGGGGACTCCCATGAGAAAGCCCCATGGGGCGGGACTGGTTCTCTCTACCTAATCAACAACTTGTGATTAAGATCACACATTTCCCCCGGTGCGGGCCGGCTTCGCCTTGTGCCGCCACACTCCCATAATATGGCGCCTGTTCAATAACAGTGTCCGTATGAGCCTTTCAGGTTCGCGTGTTAGTCATCATGGGAGAGACAAGAGTGAAACCTTTTGCTGCTGAATTTATGGGAACCTTCTGGCTGGTGCTGGGGGGCTGCGGGAGCGCCGTGCTGGCTGCCGCCTTCCCCAATGTGGGGATCGGCCTGCTGGGCGTCGCCCTGGCGTTCGGCCTGACCGTGCTGACCATGGCCTATGCCATCGGTCATATCTCGGGTTGCCACCTGAACCCGGCCGTGACCGTCGGACTCTGGGCTGGTGGTCGCTTCCCGGCCTCCAACGTGCTGCCCTACATCGTGGCCCAGGTGCTTGGCGGGATCGTGGCTGGTGGCGTGCTCTATGTCATTGCCAGCGGACAGGCGGGTTTTGATGTGAGCGCCGGCTTTGCTTCCAACGGCTATGGCGAGCATTCCCCCGGCGGTTACAGCCTGCTGGCCGCCCTGGTGTGTGAAGTGGTGATGACCGGTTTCTTCCTCTTTGTCATCATGGGCGCCACCGACAGCCGTGCACCGGCCGGGTTTGCTCCCATCGCCATCGGCCTGTGCCTGACCCTCATCCACCTCATCAGCATTCCGGTGACCAACACCTCGGTCAACCCGGCGCGCAGCACTGGCGTGGCGCTTTTTGTCGGTGACTGGGCCGTGGGCCAGCTCTGGCTGTTCTGGGTTGCCCCCATTGTCGGTGCCATTCTGGGTGCATTGGCCTATCGTGTGATCGCCACGAAAGAGTGATGTGTTGCTAGTTAACGTGTGGTATCGACACGCCCCCGGGCGTGTTTTTTTATGCCTGAAGGAATACCGGGCAGGGCGCCATGCCGACGATAGGGTACGGCATGATCACAGCCCCTTGGCGCTCAGCATCTCTTTGTAGCGCTGATGCAGCAGCTTGACCCGTTCCACATAGGCCCGGGTTTCGGCCAATGAGGGATGCCGCCGTGCTTGTACCGTACCGGTCCTACAACCCCTTGGCGCTCAGCATCTCTTTGTAGCGCTGATGCAGCAGCTTGACTCGTTCCACATAGGCCCGGGTTTCGGCATAGGGCGGTATGCCGCCGTGTTTTTGCACCGCACCGGCGCCTGCATTGTAGGCGGCGGTGGCCAGGGCCACATTGCCGTCATACTGCTTGAGCAGACCCGCCAGGTATTTCACCCCGCCAAAGATGTTCTGCTCCGCCAGCAGGGCGTTGCCGACCCCGAGCTCGCGCGCCGTGGCGGGCATCAGCTGGGTCAGTCCCATGGCGCCCTTGCGGGAGACGGCCAGAGGATTGAAAGCGGACTCGGCATGGATAAGTGCCCGGATGAGGGCAGGCTCGACCTGATAAGCCTTGGCTGCCGCCTGTATGGTGCTGGCGTAGTCATAGAGGAAGAGGCCTGTTGTGCGCCAGTTGACCTTGGACGCCGGATCGCAGGCATAGCAGTCGTTGAACAGCAGCAGTTCGTAGTGACCCTGCTCCGGCATCATGTCGGAATAGCGTATGACCCCGTTCTTTTGTACCGACTTGTAGACCTGGATCTGACGGCTTGCAGGCTTAGCGGGTTCAGGGGAGGGGAGCGGCGCCGGGGTGAGCGCCACGGTACGCGGCGTGGGAACCGGGGAGGAGACTGCCGTCTCCGGGGTCAGGATCACCACCTCGGCCGGCGGCGGTATCTGAGCCGGGGCTGCGTGGGAAAACAGCGGCATCATGCCCAGCAACATCCATGCTTTCAACGGCTTGCTCCTTAAGCCTCGTTAGGCACGTTGAGTAAAGCATTCGGGATGGCGCAGAACAAGTGCCCGTGAACAGGGGAGGCTGGAAATGTGATGGCAGAGGGACGTCCCACCTGAGTGCTCACTCAGGACAAGGGGCGCGGCTCATGGCGTCAAGGGGCGGATGATCGCAACCTCGTCTTTTCCATCGAGTTATTGGCTTTTTTGTAAGTTAAAGGCGTGTTATCTTGCTGTTGCTCCACTCTGGTCTGATCTCTTCGTGGAGCCAGCGAGCGAGCAGGAGAGGGCCGGTATGGCCAGAGCGAAATGGGCATGACAAGCAGGCGAGCGATGGAGCTCAGATTCGAAGAGTACTGTGATGCGGATCTTTCCCTCATCAGAGACTATTACGAGACGACGTTTTCCCACTATGTGCCGGATTTGGCAGAACGGATTTTTGTGGTCCGTGACGCGCACTGGCTGGTGGGGGCTGTGCGCCTGCGCGATGAACAGGATTATTACCACTTGTGCGGCTTTCGTCTGCTCCCTCACTACCAGTCCCTGGGGCTGGGATCCCGCTTGTTGCAGCATGCCTGCCGCGATCTTTCCGACAAGCCCGTGATCTGTCACGCCCTGCCGTTCGAGAAACCCTTCTACCTCAAGGCGGGATTTGACCACCTTCCCCTGCATGAACTCGACGGGCCCCTCCACTCTCTCTATCACCAGCAGCACGAACAGGGTTACCAGATCGAGCTGCTGGTGCGTCAGGCGAAGGCGCCTGTTTTCAACTGACGTCTTATTGGGGTTTGGTCAGCAGGTGGATCTTGCCTGGTGACAGCTCCAGCCCCAGCAGATTTTCCTTGAGCCAGGCCTGATTGGGATCTTTGTCATCCAGCTTGTAGACAGGCTGGGTCTCCAGCCGTTTCTCCATGCTCTGCAGCAGCATCCTCAGCATGAAACCAAACTTCTGTTCCGCCGCGGCAGGCTCCAGCTTGTAATCGATGAGCTTCATGTTGTCGAGGAAGAGCGCACTCCTGGCCTTGTCGTAGCGGGGCCTCGCCTCATAGGTCATGTTGAGGCGCGCGTCGTACTCGGTCTGATCCGGGAGCGCGATTTTCAACTTGCCTTTGCCAAACACCCTGGCGGTATCCGGGCTCTGGCGACCAATCTGCACATCGCTCTGCTCGAGTAGCACATGGGCCTTGATGATGCCGGGCAATTCCAGCTGTTTGTCCACTTGCACCTGGGACTGCAGGTACTGATTTATCTGCTGCTCATTGATGTCATATGAGCCTTGACCTAGCATGGCCAGACTCAGCAGCATAGATTGCAGGATCATGCTAACGACCTGATAGAATGGGTGTGCCCCATAGCATACCATCCCGACCCTGTGGGGTCTGCACGTGCCATCTGTCCAATACACCAAGGAGTCGCCTTGCTCGACGGTCTGGAATACGACATTCAGTTGCTGTTTTCCCGCTTTCTCGGCTGGTTGTTGCTGTTGTTTCACACCGTGATCGTGGCTGGGATCTCCCTGCGGGTGGTGATGAAGCGACGTCCCATCGGGGTATCCCTCGCCTGGTTGGCCCTCATCTATGCCATCCCCTTCGCCGGGGTCGGTTTCTACGTGCTGTTTGGCGAGATACGCCTCGGTCGCAAGCGGGCGGAGCGGGCCCAGGCCATGTACCGTCCTTACGCCATCTGGATCCGCCAGCTCGCGCGCCTCTTCCCCCAGCACTGCTGCGAGGTGGGAAGCAAGGCACGCCCGCTCCACGATCTGATCCAGGGGCGCTTGGCCATGCCCATGCTCTCGGGCAACCGGATGACCCTGCTGCACAAGCCGAAGAGCATCGTAGAGGAGATAGTGCGCGACATCCGGGGCTCCTCCCAATCCTGTTATCTGGAGTTCTACATCTGGCACCCCGGCGGGGATGTGGACGAGGTGTGCGAGGCGTTGATGGAGGTGGCGGCACGCGGCGTGGATTGTCGTGTCTTGCTCGACTCCATCGGCAGCAAGACCTTCTTCCGCTCCTCCTGGCCCAAAACCTTGCGCGCCGCCGGCGTTAAAGTCGTGGAAGTGTTGCCGGTCGGCGCCTGGCGTATCCCGTTTCAGCGCCAGGACTTGCGCATGCACCGCAAGCTGGTGGTGATCGATGACAAGGTTGGTTACACCGGCTCCATGAACATGGTGGATCCCCGTTTCTTCAAGCAGGATGCCGGGGTCGGCCAGTGGGTCGACATCATGATCCGGGTGCAGGGCCCCGTGGTGCCGTTGATGTGGTCCACCTTCGTCTGGGACTGGGAGATGGAGACCGGCGAACGGCTGCTCGACAGTCTGCAACATGAGCCGGAAGCCTGGCCACAGACCAACTATCGGGCCCAGCTCATTCCCTCAGGCCCCTTCGTCGGCGGTGACTGCATCCAGCAGAGCCTGCTGCTCGCCATCTACCAGGCTCGTCACCATCTGGTGCTGACCACCCCCTATTTCGTGCCGGACGATCCGCTGGCTGCGGCCCTCTCTTCGGCGGCGGCCCGCGGCGTGCTGGTGCAGTTAGTTCTGCCTGCACGCAACGACTCCCTGATGGCCAACCACGCCAGCAACTCTTTCATGGAGGATCTGCTGGCGGCAGGAGTGGAGATATACCGCTATGATGCCGGACTGCTGCACACCAAGAGCGTGCTGGTGGACGATGATTTCGCCCTGGTGGGCACGGTCAACCTCGACCGGCGCAGTCTCTGGCTCAATTTCGAGATCACCCTGCTCATCGACAACCCGGTGTTTGTCGCCGAGATGAACCAGCTGGTGCAGGGCTACATGCTGGAGGCGACCCCCATGTCACTGACCAGGTGGCGTGCCCGCCCCTGGTACAAAAAATTGCTTGAGAACATCTTCTACCTGTTCAGCCCCCTGCTGTGACAGCCAGAGCGTGGGCCCCAAGCCGTTGTCTGGCTTGTGTTGATGCCCATCCTCCCCGTAGAGTGCGCCCATGCACCCGCCATTGAACCATTGTGGAGAAACAGAACTGATGAAGAAAAAAGTGGCCTTGGCCGTCGGAGCCGTGTTGGTGGTGGGAGGGCTTGGCGCCTGCTGGTACACGGGCAATACGTTCGACCGGATCCTGGCCGAGCAGATCGCCAGGGCGCAGCAGGAGAGCGGGATCGAAGTCACCTGGAGCCCAGAGACGGAGAATCTGTTTACCCGCGACGGCGTGCTCAAGGTGGTGGTGCCGCCCCAGACGCTGGCGAGTTTTGATCCCCAACTGGCGGGAAGCGAACCCATCGAGATGCAGTTCGCGTTCAACAGCCGCCTGTTGCCGCTCTATATCAAGAGTCACCTCCAGCTTGATACCGCACAGGGCACGCTGGCGCCCATCCTGACCTCTCTGGGGATGCAGCAGTGGCAACTGGGGGCAGAATCGGCGAGCAGCCTCTGGACCATGAGCAACAGCTCCCGCTTCTGGGTGAGTGACTTCAAGGTCAAGGAGGGGCTCAACGAGTTCACCTTCCTGCCCCTGAACGGCGACTATCGTGGGGATCTCGACGGCAATGGCCATCTCACCGCCCACTGGCTGGGGATGACGGTCCACGATGCCCAGAGCAAGACAGATCTGGCCTTGGCGGATCTCAAGGGCAGTGCCGACATGGCCGAGATCAGCGGCCTCTGGCTCTCTCCCCGCAGCGATGCGACCCTCACGGCCTTCTCCCTGACCCAGCCGGGGAACGTCAAGATCACGCTGGAGGGGCTGACCACGGCCACCGAGCTGGCGGGGGACGATCTTCAGACGCTCTCCACTCGCTATCAGATGAAGGTGGCGACCCTCAACATGGAGAGCGAGGAAGACCGGCTCGCGCTGACCCAGGGAAATCTGGATCTCTCCCTCAAGGGGCTGGATCTCGAGGGGTATCAGACGCTGCAGGAGGCCAGCAGCAAACGGGTGGACGAAGCGGCCATCCAGGAAGCGCTGGACAAGATGCTCCAGAGAGGGGCCACGCTGGAACTGGCGGATCTGAGTGCGCGATTGAACGGTGAGCCTGTCCGCCTGCAAGGGGAGGCCAAGCTGGCGCCCACCACCCTGGCACAGTTGATGGGCAGCGAGGAGGGGATGCAGGCACTCTCCGGTCTGCTGCATGCCCACCTTGGGGAGAAGCTGGGCCAGGCCGTTCCCCAGTTGGCCCCCATGCTGGAGCAATTCACTGCCATGGGATATCTGAAGGCGCAGGAGTCACAGCTTCAGGCCGAGCTCAAGCTCGACAAAGGGGCCGTGACCGTCAATGGTCTGCCGCTGCACCCGTGAGTGCCGCGCAATGAAAAGGCTCCCTCGGGAGCCTTTTTTCTGGGGGGCGCGCAACCGCTTATTTGAACACGACGGTCTTGTTGCCGTAGACGAAGACCCGCTCGTTCAGCACCAGTTCCAGCGCCCGGCTCAGCACGGATTTCTCCACGTCGCGTCCGGCCTTGGCCATGTCATCGGCACTGAAGGTGTGATCGACGTGGATCACGTCCTGCTCGACGATGGGGCCTTCATCCAGATCGTCGGTGACGAAGTGGGCGGTGGCACCAATCAGCTTGACCCCGCGGTCGAAGGCCTGACGATAGGGGCGGGCGCCGATGAAGGCAGGCAGGAAGGAGTGGTGGATATTGATGATCTTGCGCGGATAGGCTTCCACGAAGCTTGGGGTCAGCACACGCATGTATTTGGCCAGGATGACGTAATCCGGCTGGTAGCCATCGATGAGCGTGCGCACTTGCTCCTCATGCTCGGTGCGGCTCAGATCCTCGTGGCTCACGCAGTGGAAGGGGATGTCGAACTTGCCGGTCAGCTCGGCGAGGGTGTCGTAGTTGCCGATGACCGCGACGATGTCCATGTCCAGGGCGCCGGCATAGTTCTTCATCAGGATGTCGCCGAGGCAGTGGGTCTCCTTGGTCACCAGGATGACGATGCGCTTCTTGCCCGCCTTGACGAGACGACGCTGGGCGCCGGCAGGCAGGGCATCGTCGAGGTCGGCCAGCAGGGTCTCGTCGTTGAAGCGCCCTTCCAGCTCGGTGCGCATGAAGAAGCGGCCGTTTTCGTGATCCACGAACTCGTCGTTCTTGTTGATGTTGAGCTGGTGCTTGTAGCAGATGTTGGTGATCTTGGCGATGAGTCCCTTGGCGTCGGGGCAATCGGTCAGCAGTATTTTCTTTTCCATCTCTGTCATGATTCCGTTGGTGTTGTTGGCGCCCAGTCTGCGCGGGCAGCACGTTTTTTTGGCACTATGCCACAAACAAAATCAGAAAAGACAGCGTGCCGTGCATCGGCGTGACCGGCTGGCGGAGGCGGGCCGCCGAGGGCAAGCGTTTGTCGTTGATGGGTTTTGGACTGGCATCCTGCGGCGATTTTCTTTAGGCTGTCTGCGCTTATTCTCAGGGCGGGGTGAAATTCCCCACCGGCGGTATCCCGATATGACTCGGGGAGCCCGCGAGCGCCCGACCCGGTTTGACCGGGCGGGGTCAGCAGATCCGGTGAGATGCCGGAGCCGACGGTCACAGTCCGGATGAAAGAGGATAAGACAGATATTGCTGGCAAGCCCCCTGTGGGCCGGCCGCTGCATGCCTATCTCTGTCTACCTTTCCATGCCCTGATTCTGGTCCTTGTCTTTTTTAGGAGTCTTACCATGAATCAGTCTCTGCTCAGTGAATTCGGTGATCCCATTGCTCGCGTCGAGGCCGCGCTGGCCGCACTGCGTGCCGGCCAGGGTGTGCTGGTGGCCGACGATGAAGATCGTGAGAATGAGGGTGACCTCATCTTCGCCGCAGAATCCATGACCAATGAACAGATGGCCATGATGATCCGCGAGTGTTCCGGCATCGTCTGCCTCTGCCTGACCGACGAGCGGGTTCGCCAGCTCGAGCTGCCGATGATGGTGGAGGCCAACTCCAGCCACTACCAGACCGCCTTCACCGTGACCATCGAAGCGGCGCAGGGGGTGACCACCGGGGTGTCCGCCGCCGATCGCATCACCACCATACGTGCCGCCATCGCCGACGGGGCCAGACCGTCCGACCTGCATCGCCCCGGCCATGTCTTCCCGCTGCGTGCCCGTACCGGGGGCGTGCTGACCCGTCGCGGTCACACCGAAGCCACGGTCGATCTGATGCAGCTCGCCGGGCTCAAACCTTACGGCGTGCTGTGCGAGCTGACCAGGGAGGATGGCTCCATGGCCAGGTTGCCGGACCTGGTGGCCTTCGGTCGCCAGCACCAGATGCCGGTGCTGACCATCGAGGATCTGGTGCAATATCGTCAATTGCTGTCAGAGCGTTCAGCCTGAGCCTCATACGAAATTGTAATAAGCCGAAATTTTGGTTACGCTTTGCACGAACCTCATCCGGAGACACTCTTTTTTGATTAAAGTTTGCGCATAAAGTGTGCAACTAAAAAAAAATGAGGGTTTTAACGCATTTATCTGTGATGGGGCCTATCCAAAGTATGATTTTTTTGTGCCATAATCACGCCGCTTGCTAAACGTCTGGCGAGTTAAAGGGAGCTTTTAAAAATGAAAAAAATGTTGTTGGTAGGTGTTGTTGGTCTGTCCGCTCTGCTGGGCGGTTGTGCAAACACCAGCGAACTGGAAACTTCCGTTCAGAATCTGTCTAACAAAGTTGACCAACTGGCTCAAGATGTTAGCGCTGTTCGTGCTGATCAGTCCAAGATCGCTGCTGATGTTGCAGAAGCCAAGCAAGAAGCTATGCGTGCTAACCAGCGCATCGACAACATGGCTACTTCCTACAAGAAGTAATCCATGCGAAAAAATGGCGCATTTCAATGCGCCATTTTTTTTGCCTGAAATTCATCAAATTACCGCGTTTCCCCGCTGAAACCCGCCTGACAAGGCAATGCCGACGAATCGGCATCCCCTCTTCTGATTTTCCTGTCGCTCAATAGAGCAGGCTGTAGAGCTTGCGACGATAACTCTGCGCCGCCGGGTGCGCGCCCATGGTTGCCAGCACATCGAGATAGATCTTCTTGGCATCGCCAAGGGCGAGATCACGTTTGAGTATGGTGAACAACAGGGCCAATGCCTCTTCCTGTCGACCAACCTGGCTGTAGAGCACCGCCAGCTCCTGGGCGAGGGCATGATCATCCGGCTGTTCAGCGTGGCGCAGCTCCAGGGCGCGCAGCTCAGGGCTGTCGCTGGCCTGCAGCGCCAGTGAGAGGCGGGAGCTCAGGGTCTGGTAATGATCATCCTGTGCCACCATGGGGATGGTCGAGAGCAGGCTCTGCGCCTCGTCAAGGAGATTGAGATCCAGCGCCGCCTGTATCAGCCAGAGCGTGATGTCGTGACGCTCGGGGGCGAGGCGATGGGCCTGGCCAAGATGGGTGTGCGCCACATCGGCTTGCCCGTTCTCCAGCGCCTGCTTTGCCTGATCGAGCAGCAACTCCTCCTCTTTGGGGGCAAAGGCGGCGAAATACTGGCGCAATGTGGCTTCATCCTGCGGCCCTTCCAGAATGGCCTGCTCATCCGGACGTCCCTGATGGAACAGCACCAGGGCGGGTAACGCGCGCAGGGCCAGCTGGCTCGCCAGCGGCTGCAGCTGGGGATCGTTCATATCGACTTTGGCCAAGGTGACGCCAGGATTGGCCTGACCAACCAGGGCTTCCACCAGGGGGGTCATGGCCTGACACTCCGGCATCTGCGGGGCGTGGAAGTAGATGACGACCGGCTTTTTCAGGGATGCATCGATCAGTTCGGCGTGAAAATTCTGGGGAGTGATGTCGACGATCATGAGGCTGACTCTCGGAAAATGGTGTGGATCAACATGGGGTCCAGCGGAGTGGATTTCAAGCTCCCGTCCAGCAGATAGGCATCGACCTGGCGGGTCGGGGCGGCGAGGCTGAGCCATCCTCTGCCAATGGGCCAATCGCTCACTTCATAGATGCGGGTATCGAGCAGGTTCTCCAGCCGCCACCCTTGCTCCGGCAAGAAGCAGACCTTCTCCAGCCCGGCGGCGATGCCGGCGCCGTGGGCCTTGAGCACCGCCTCCTTGCGCGACCACAGCCGATAGAAGGCCGAGTCCTGCTCCTGCACTGGCAGGGTGCGCAGCCACAGGTATTCCCCGGGGGCATAGAAACGCTCTGCCAGGGGCAGTATGGGGCGGCGGCGCAGGCCCATTTCGATATCCACGCCGAGGGGACCCTCCCGACAGAGGGCGAGCACCAACCAGTCACCGCTGTGGCTGAGGTTGAACTGCCAGTGGTGGTTGCACAGCATCGGCTTGCCATGCTCGCCGATGTGAAAGGCCAGAGAGCCGGCAGGGCAGTGGAGGCGTTCGGCCAGCAGGCGGCGAAGCAACACGCGTCCCAGCAGATACTCGCGCTGGCGGCCGGGTTGGCGGATCTCGTGCCAGTGGCGGTATTCCTCCGGGGAGAGCCCGGATGACAGCCCGATCAGCTGTTCAGTATCGACGAGCGCGGTATTTAACAAATAGAGATCCGCAGAAAGCATAATATTTCACTTAAAAATGGGGTCGAAGTAGCGATAACAATCCGTTTGGAGAGGCCGAAACCGATGCTTTCAAGATTGTATATTGTTTGGCCATGATCACATAAATTGCGCTAAACAGAGCATTTCCTTGCAAAAATGTGAGTTCGATTGGGATTTTCGCTTGCCTCGATAGAATTCTTGGATATAGTCGGGTGCTGTTGCCTTATAAATTGCCCTGTCGGGCTGCATTTTAACAAGTTTCACTCTTTTTTGCGGGGATAAAGGATTGCGCCACCTGATGCTACTGCTGGTCGCGCTCGGAATGGTAGGTTGTGCTTCGGCACCCCAACCCGAGGTCGCGAGCAAGATCGAGGTTTCCATGATGGAACCCGTGATTGAACCCGAAGTTTCGCCTACCCCGGATGTCAACGAAATCCTGACCGTATACAAAGAGTGGCGTGGTACCCCCTATCGTTATGGCGGTACCACAGAACGAGGTATCGATTGCTCGGCGTTTACCCGTGAAGTGTTCCGCAATGCCATCGGCATCGAATTGCCCCGCGATACCCGCTCCCAGGTCCACGAAGGCTCTCGCGTCTCCAAGCAGGATCTGGTCGAGGGGGACCTGGTCTTCTTCAAGATCAACCCGCGTCTGAACCATGTCGGCATCTATGTCGGCAACGGTGAATTCATCCATGTCTCCTTCCGTGCCGGCGTCACGCGCTCCAAGCTCGACAATGTGTATTGGCGCAACAAGTTCTGGCAGGCACGCCGGATCGATATCTGAGTCAGGCTGGACAAACGGCTCGCAGTACGGACTGTTTTTCCAACCTCACTTGAACCGGACCCTCAGGGTCCGGTTTTTTTATGGCCCTCTTTTAGACTTTCCCTGGCCGACTCTCTATAGTGTGGCCCCCTTGATCCTCGGCAGGTCCAGCATGACACCCCAGCAGAAAACCGGATTGCACCCGCGCAATCGCCATCAGGCCCCCTACGACTTTGACGCGCTCTGCCTGCGTACCCCGGCGCTGTCGCCTTTCGTGTTCGTCAACGAGCACGGCACCCGGACCCTGGATTTCGCCGATCCGGCCGCCGTCAAGGCGCTCAACCGGGCGCTGCTGGCGCTGCACTATGGCATCGAACACTGGGATCTGCCGCCTGGCTACCTCTGCCCGCCCATCCCGGGGCGGGTCGATTATCTGCACCGCGTCGCGGATCTGCTGGCGGAGAGCGCGGGATGCGTACCGACGGGCAAGCAGGTTCGAGTGCTGGATGTCGGTGTCGGGGCCAACTGCATCTATCCCTTGCTGGGCGCCCGGGAGTATGGCTGGCGCTTCGTGGGCTCAGACATCGATCCTGTGTCGGTGAAGGCGGCAACCCTGCTGGCCACCAGCAATGGATTGGGCAACCAGATCACATGCCGTCATCAGGGTAACCCCAAGCATGTCTTTCGCGGGATCCTGGGGCCGAAGGAGCACTTTGCCCTGACTCTGTGCAACCCGCCGTTTCATGCTTCTCTGGCGGAAGCGAGCAAGGGGACGGAGCGCAAGCTGCGCAACCTGGGCAAGGGCCAGGCAGTGGCCGGGGCGCCCGTGCTCAATTTCGGCGGTCAGAAGGCTGAGCTCTGGTGCGAGGGGGGCGAGGCGGCGTTTCTGGCGGCCATGATAGAGCAGAGCAAGGAGTTTGCCAGCCAATGCCTCTGGTTCAGCTCGCTGGTGTCGAAAAAGGAAAATCTGCCTGCCGCACGAAAGGCGCTGGCTCGGGTGGGGGCGCGGGAGGTTCGCGTGCTCGACATGGCGCAAGGCAACAAGGTGAGCCGGATCCTCGCCTGGAGTTTCCTGGACGATGAGCAGCGCAAGAGCTGGTGGACCGCCCAGGGGAGATGATCGAGGACGGGGCTCAGTGGCGACACGGGCCCCGTCTCTTTTTCAGCTCAGATGTTGATTCGTTTGCAGCCTTACATTCAATCGTTTTCCTGCCCGTGTTTGCTCGCATGTTAGTGACCACTTTCGCGCCTGGTACAGGTGTACGCCGAGATTTTTTTGTACTTGCTGATGAAACTTTCATAAAATAGGACTGGTTAGACCTCTTTACAGGCTTTGAATCGAATAGGGATCGGTAAATGAAAGTTGTCGATTTTCTGAAGCACAAGCGCGAAATTCTGGCGCAACACCCCTTTGAGCTCAAGGATTGGCTCTCTCCGGCGATCCGCGACTACTGGCGTGAGTTTCAGCAAAAGGCACACCTTCACCCCTTGCTGGGAAGAGTGCTGGATCTGCAGGGGGAGTCCCAGGATGCCCGCCAGCAAGAGGCTGCCAGAGTCACCCAGGTAGCGAATGGCCAGCCTGCCCTGGCGCAGGATCCCGTGGTGGAGCTCGAAGGCGAAGCGGCGGCACTCTATGCCGAGTTGCAGACCCGCATCGGTGAAGAGACCCATGTGGGCGAGTGGTTGCAGGTCACCCAGGCGTTGATCAACCAGTTCGCGACCGTGACCGGCGATCATCAGTGGATCCACACCGATCCCGAGCGTGCGGCAGCCGAGTCTCCTTTCAAGACCACCATTGCCCACGGCTTCCTGACTCTGGCCCTGCTGCCCCAGTTGACCGGTTCGGTGGACGAGAGCACGCCGGAGTTCCCGACAGCTCGCATGGTGGTGAATTTCGGCCTGGAGCAGGTCCGCTTCCCTTACCCCATCAAGGTGGACAGCAATATCCGCGCCCGTACCAAGCTGTCGCGTGTCACGCCCATCAAGGGGGGCATCGAGCTCCTCAAGGAAATCAAGATAGAGATCGAGGGGATCCGCCGCCCTGGCTGCGTCATCGAGTCGGTCACCCGGATCTATTTCTGACGCGCTCGTCTTGCGTCCATGAACACAGGCCCACTTCGGTGGGCCTGTGTCGTTTCTGGCGGGTCAGAAACTCGCTCCCAGGGTGATGAGGTGACGCCACTCCTTCTCGCTCACATCCCTGTGCAGGCCGTGGTAGTCGAGCCAGGCATCGTCCCAATCCAGTTCGCTTGACCAGGAGAGGCGCAGGTGATCGTTGAAATAGTACCTGAGGCCCAGGCTGCCGCTGACGGACTGCTTTCTGGTCAGGTAGGGGGAGGGTTGATCGACGAATTTTTCATAACTGCCCTTGCCAAACAGCTCGAATTTTTCTTCCCAGAGGGTCCAGGGCTGCCGGTAGTCCCACCCCAGGCTGACGAAGGGATAATTGATGATCCTGTCGTCAAACAGGTCGGAATTGCTCCACACCTCCGGCCTGAAATAGGCCCGTTCCAGACCGAGCTGTGTAATGAGCTCCAGCCGGCGTTGCCTGTCATTCCAGAAGCGGTAGCCGGGGCCGGAAGCATAGTCAATCTCCAGATAACCGGCATCGATCATGTTGTAATCGATGTCGACGGAAGAGCGCAGGAACCAGTGATCGTCGAAGAAGAAGTCGAGCTTGGGTTTGAGCTTGTATTCGTGGCTGTCGGTGATGTTGTTCGCCGTTTCGTAGATGTACTCGCCATCCAGGCTGTAACGCCAGTCCAGATTGGCAAACTCGGTGGAGACCTTGAGATTGACGTTGTTGGTCTTCTTGGTGTTCTCCTTGAGCTTGATGTTGAGATCCCCGTTCCCCGTCAGCAGCCAGGCATTGGCCTCGTCAGGAGAGTCCAGCAGGGGGATCCCCGTCTTGGTGAGCGGCTTGGGTTTCTCCTGCTTGTCCAGACGCCATCGTTTGATGGCGTGGCGCGGGACCGTCATGGCCTGACTGTAGGCGGGCTTGATGCGGATCTGCTCGTCCGTGATCTCCTCTATGGTCCCGCTCAGACGATCGCCGTTGCGCATCCAGAGGATGTCCGCCATCGCCGCGGAGCTAGGCAGCAGAAGCAACAGGCAAACCACATGACTGATTCTGTTCATGGTGGTCAGGCCTTCAGCCGCTCACGGGCTTGGGCAGCCCGCTCTTGTGCTCGAGCAGGGCGGTCACCCGGGCACTGTCGATGTCGGGGGCAGCGATGAACTGCTCGGCTTCGGGGGAGAGCACCAGCGGCGCCCCCTGTGCCATCTCCGCTTCGGTGCGGGAGAGGGGGGAGTGTACCTCCAGCCAGCGACGACCGTCGGGTTCCACCGCCATCTTGACCGGCTGGTTGATGACACGGACCGGGGTGCCGACGGGAACAAGACCAAACAGGGTTTCGATGTCATCCGGGCGCAGCCGGATACAACCCGCGCTGACTCGCAGACCGACCCCGAAATCCTTGTTGGTGCCGTGGATGAGGTAGTCCTTGTTGCCATAGCCAAGACGCATGGCGAACTTGCCGAGGGGATTGTCGGGGCCGGGGGGGACCACGGCGGGCAGATCGATCCCCTTCTGCTCCAGCCAGGACTTGCGGACCATGGGGCCGGGCACCCAGGTCGGGTTGGGATTTTTCGCAATGACGGTGGTGGTCATCTCCGGCGTCTCGCGGCCGATGTCACCGATCCCGATGGGCAGCACAATCACCTCCTGCTTGCCCTTGGGGAAGTAGTAGAGGCGAAGTTCAGGCAGGTTGATGACGATGCCTTCTCGCGGCACGTCGGGCAGCAGCATCTGGGTCGGCAGAGTGAGCCGGGTGCCCGGGGTGGGCAGATAGGGGTCTACGCCGGGATTGGCTTCGAGCAGTGCCAGAAAGCCTGTCCGGGTATGCTTGCCGACCAGTTCCAGATGATCGCCAGGCTGTACGATGTAATCTTCCAGGGCGCCGATGAGACGGCTGTCCGCTGGCGGCAGGGGATAGGTGTTGGACCAGACAGGTGCGGCCCAGAGGCTGGCGGCGGCCAGCAGCAGTGAGACGATACGAGTGTTGAGCATGGTTGTTCCTATCGGCTGGGGCGAGGGACGGGTTCCCTTCCAAAAAATGAGCAGAGATTGTCAACGAATCCCGCGGGGATTACCAGTCCGGCACCATGACTGCCGGGAGGGCGGTGGCGAGCGCGTCACAGGGTGTCACTGGCCCATCAGGCTCGCCGTATTCGCCCGCCCGGAACCGGGCACAAAGTGGAGGCCGTGAGTGGGGAGGCGCTGCCGGGTGAACGTCACTGGCGTTGGGAGGGGCGGGATCACCGGATGGCGGTTTTATCGCCAGTCGTCTGATCTGCAACGAGATTTACATTGATTTCCCGGCTAGGGTTGGGTCAATATGAGTGCCCGTGGAGAGATGCCGGAGTGGCCGAACGGGATTGACTCGAAATCAATTGTGGCAGCAATGCCACCCAGGGTTCGAATCCCTGTCTCTCCGCCACATACTAAGCCCAACCTATTGAATAGGTTGGGTTTTTTAATTTATGTCAGTTTTCAGTATGCCATTGGGTATGCCATTACATGTTGGCTGAGGTTACACAACTCTGGCTTTCTTTGGACAGGAGCAAGGGCAAGTCCCTGTTGCGATAAGATAAAGAATCGTGGGACGGGTAATGTTAGTCTGAAGTTCTCAGTTCCCTCACCAGTGAGAGCCGGAGACTCTATGTCGCGTCGCTCAACATCCACACAACGGCTATTGTCCATGATACTGATAGCCCTCTGCCCATGTTCGGTACATGCAGCCGACTGCACCTATCGCAAGGACAGCCTCGGCAATACCCGCTACCAGTGTGACGATAGCAAGAGTGGTACCCTGCGCAAGGACAGTCTCGGCAACGTCAGGGACTCGCAAAGCGGCACCACTTGGCGCAAAGACTCCCTCGGCAATGTTCGCAGCAGCGAAGGTACTACCTACCGCAAAGACAGTTTGGGCAATGTGCGTGTCAGCAATCCGGGCTCTGGCGAGACGGTTACCTGGCGCAAGGATAGCCTCGGCAATCTCCGTGCTTCTGATGGCACCGTCTGTCGTGCTGACTCCCTGGGCACGCTGCGCTGTGATGGCAATCGCACGCCTCCTACTGTGCTTCAGGCCAAATGAGGATTCAAAACTAAGGAAGGACTCGACAATGTGGTTGTTCACCAAATTCGGTTTTTTTTCCATCGTTCAGAAAGATCAGGATGGCACTCTCACCATTCGCAGTCACACCAAGGGCGATCTTGATCGTCTGCGTAATCACTACTTGCCTTCACTATCCCCTTCCAGAGCACAGTCGGAAACCGACTACCCCTGGCGGGCTAACGCAAGCGCTGCGGCCCTGAAGGAGGCGATGAGCACCATAGTGCAAGAGATTGATTACTCGAATTTCAAGAGCGAGGTCGGGCTTAGCACCGGCCATGCTCGTGCCAAACGTTACAGTAAGGTCTGGTCAGCAATGTACGACATGCCTGAAGACCTACTTGAACCCCATGCGACCGATTTCGAGGGGTTACCCTGGTCGTCCCCCAGTTCGACTAGGGGGAACCGCAGAATTCGGAAAAAATCGTACGCTAAGCTAAGGAAGGTGCGAATAAGCGGGGAAATTCTTCTCGGCTGACTCAGTCATTTCATTTCTTCATGTTTGAGCCGATTTTTTCTCCCGTAAATGCCTTGAATCAGCCTATTTAGACCGTTTCTTCGCCATTTAAGGCG
>NZ_JBFOCN010000031.1:0-10789 GCF_040907815.1 Aeromonas sp. s6 | reverse complement strand
ATGTCATCTGCAAGTGATTGGAGCGGGAAACGAGACTCGAACTCGCGACCCCGACCTTGGCAAGGTCGTGCTCTACCAACTGAGCTATTCCCGCAACAGAATGTCATCTGCAAGTGATTGGAGCGGGAAACGAGACTCGAACTCGCGACCCCGACCTTGGCAAGGTCGTGCTCTACCAACTGAGCTATTCCCGCATCGGAATATCACTTACATATTTTTGGAGCCAGCAACGAGATTCGCGCTCGCTACCCCGACCTTGGCAAGCACTCAACATGCGCTACCAACGCGGTGACTCCGGCACTGCATATTGGAGCGGGAAACGAGACTCGAACTCGCGACCCCGACCTTGGCAAGGTCGTGCTCTACCAACTGAGCTATTCCCGCAACATGGATTGTCTTGAGGCTGTGCTGATGATTGGAGCGGGAAACGAGACTCGAACTCGCGACCCCGACCTTGGCAAGGTCGTGCTCTACCAACTGAGCTATTCCCGCATCGGAACGTCATCAGCAAACATTTTGGAGCGGGAAACGAGACTCGAACTCGCGACCCCGACCTTGGCAAGGTCGTGCTCTACCAACTGAGCTATTCCCGCAAAACCTGAAAACAGACCGTACAGCATTTGGTTGCTTGCGCTACTGTACGGGAGCCGAATTATAAGAGCAGACATTCCAATTGCAAGGGCTTTTTTGTCTGGTTGCAGCCGTTCGCTCAAAAGCTGGCCGAACTGCTGATTTTAGCAACCGAACGACGGCAACCCCTTGCCAGCCACTCAGATTTTGAAGACGTGGGCGCGGTAGAACTGCAGTTCGGCGATGGATTCGCGGATGTCGTCCAGCGCCTGGTGGGAGCCACTCTTCTTGAACTGATCCAGCAGTTCAGGCTGCCAGCGACGGACCAGCTCCTTGATGGTGCTGACGTCCACGTTGCGGTAATGGAAGAAGGCTTCCAGATCGCTCATGTGCTTGACCATGAAGCGGCGATCCTGGCCGATGCTGTTGCCGCACAGGGGGCTGGTGCGCTCCGGCACCCACTGGCGAATGAAGGCGAGGGTCTCGGCAACGGCCTTGGCCTCGTCGTATTCACTCGCCTTGACCCGGGCCACCAGCCCGCTCTTGGTGTGGGTGTTGACGTTCCAGTCATCCATCTTGCCCAGCTCTTCCTCGCTCTGGTGGATGGCGATGACCGGCCCTTCGGCCAGCACGTTCAGGTCCTTGTCGGTGACGATGGTGGCGATCTCCAGTACCACGTTCTCTTCGGGGTCCAGACCCGTCATCTCCATGTCGATCCATACCAGGTTCTGCGCGCTGACTGTCATGATTGCTCTCTCTATTGGGAGGAATGGCGGAATTTTGCCAATTTGCATGTATCATACTGGCTTTGAATCTGTTCATAAACTGGCAAACCCCGTGGCAAAGAAAGCAAAACTCAATCTGGGTCAACAAAGGCGCGTCCAGGCCAACCGCGAGCGGCGGCTGCAAAAAGAGCACACCACAGTGGTAGATGACACCCTGTTCGGCCCCGCCATCGAAGGGGTGGTGATCAGCCGTTTCGGCCAGCACGCGGATGTCGAGGCGAGCGATGGTGCCATCCACCGCAGCAACCTGCGGCGCAGCAGCATCAGCAGCCTGGTGTGCGGCGACAAGGTGGTGTGGCGCCCCGGCCTCAATGCCGCGACTGCCGGCGTCATCGAGGCGGTGCATCCGCGCCACTCGGTGCTGACCCGGCCGGACTTCTACGACGGGGTCAAACCCATCGCCGCCAACATCGACCAGATCATCATCGTCTCGGCGGTGATGCCAGAGTTCTCCACCAATATCGTCGACCGCTACCTGGTGGCGGCAGAAGATGTGGAGATAGCGCCCCTCATCGTGCTCAACAAGGTCGACATGCTCGATGACGCGGCCCGCGCCCGTATCGAGCACCAGCTCGAGACCTACCGCAAGCTCGGTTACGAGGTGCTGCTGGTGAGCTGCGAGAGCGGTGAGGGCATCGACGCCCTCAAGGCGGCGCTCACCGACAAGATCAGCATCTTCGTGGGCCAGTCCGGGGTGGGCAAGTCGTCCCTCACCAACGCCCTGATGCCGGGGCTGGACGTGCTCACCGGCGAGATCTCCGAGAACTCGGGGCTCGGCCAGCACACCACCACCACGGCGCGGCTCTACCACTTCCCGAGCGGCGGCGATCTCATCGACTCCCCCGGGATCCGCGAGTTCGCCCTCTGGCACCTGGAAGCCGACCGCATCACCTGGTGCTTCGTCGAGTTTCGCGACTACCTGGGTGGCTGCAAGTTTCGCGACTGTACCCACAAGGATGATCCCGGCTGCGCCCTGCGCGCCGCGGTCGAAGCGGGCGCCATCAGCGCCGATCGCTTCCACAACTACCACCGCATCCTGGAAACCATGCAGGAAGCCCGCCACGGTCGCCAACAGGCGCGGCTGTGACCCGTTCAACTCATTCCCAGATGAAGATCATGAGCATCACTGACAACCTGAAAATTGCCGGTCAATACTGCCTGCCCAAACACGCCCTCTCCCGCCTGGTGGGCAAACTTGCCGCCGCCGAAGCGGGCAACCTCACCACCAGGGTGATCGAGGCCTTTATCAAGCAGTACCAGGTCGACATGAGCGAGGCGCTGCACGAGAGCCCGGCCCACTACAAGAGCTTCAACGCCTTCTTCACTCGCGAGCTCAAGCCCGGCATCCGCCCCGTGGTGGAAGACGCCATGACCCTGGCCCTGCCGGTGGATGGCACCGTCAGCCAGCTCGGGCCCATCAGCCAAGGTCGCATCATCCAGGCCAAGGGCCACGACTACAGCGCCCGCGAGCTGCTGGGGGGCTATGAGGATCTGGTGGCCCCGTTCAAGGATGGCGACTTCGCTACCATCTATCTGGCACCCAAGGATTACCACCGCATCCACATGCCGCTGGACGGCGTGCTGGAGAGCATGGTGTTCGTGCCGGGGGATCTCTTCTCCGTCAACCCCCTCACGGCCGAGAACGTGCCCAACCTGTTTGCCCGCAACGAGCGGGTGGTGGCCACCTTCCGTACTCCCCACGGCCCCATGGCCCTGGTGCTGGTCGGTGCCACTATCGTCGCGAGCATCGAAACCATCTGGGCCGGCAACATAGCGCCGACCAAAGAGAAGAAGGTGGTGCGCTGGGACTACACCGGCGACGAAGCCATCACCCTGCAAAAGGGGGCCGAGATGGGCCTGTTCAAGCTGGGCAGCACAGTCGTCTGCCTGTTTGGCCCGGGCATGCTGGCCGGTTTCGCGCCGCACCTGGCCAACGGGGTCACCACCCGCATGGGTCAGCCCTTTGCCACCCTGGCGGCGCAAGCATGAGCGATCAACCCACTTCCCAGAAGAACAACCCGCTGCACGGGCTGACCCTGGAGGCCATCGTCACCGCCCTGGTCGCGCACTATGGCTGGGAAGCGCTGGGGCAGCAGATCAATATCCGCTGCTTCACCGATAACCCCAGCATCAAGTCCAGCCTGAAGTTCTTGCGCAAGACCCCCTGGGCCAGAGAGAAGGTCGAAAGCCTCTATCTGTACGTCCAGCGCAAGCAGGCCAAAGAGAAGGAGTGACGCCATGGCGTTCAAGATTACCTACACCTACAAGAAGCAGGCCAGGGAGATTGGCTACGCCAACGACAAGTTCAACAGCATCTATGATGCCGTTGCCGCCGCCGAGGGGATCGATCTGACCCGCTTCCACGCCATGGAAGAGCAGCTGGCCCAGGTGTGCCGCCGCGACAAGAAGAGCGTGAAGGATTACCGGGAGAACTACTTCAAGGAGCTGGGCTTCTCCAACATCGTCATCGAACGGGACGCCAAGGAGTAAGCATGCGCACCCTGACCCTGATGGCCGCCTCCCTGCTGCTGGCCGCCTGCAACACGACACCGAGGGAGCCCCTGGTCGGCGCGGATCGCGACGAACATGGCTGCATCGGCAGCGCGGGCTATCAATGGTCGGCGCTGGCAGGCCAGTGCGTGCGTCTGTTCGAGCAGGGCATTCGCCTCAACCCGACCGATGCCGGTCAGACCGTCAGCGCTTTCGTGCTGTTCAATGCCGATCAGAGTCAGGCCGAGCTGACCCTGCCAGAGGGCGAGCCGATCCGGCTGATCCGCCAGGGCGAAGAGGGCAACTGGTCCTGGCAGGGCGGCGGCTATCAGCTCTTCCCCTGGAAGGGGTATGTGCTCAAGTCCGGCGACCATGTGCTCTATCACGGCGATCTGACCCCCTGATCCTCGTCATCCCTCCCCTCACGCCCTGATGGGCGCAGAGCAGGCATAAAAAAACCCCGTTGCACGCAACGGGGTTTTTCATGATACCCGGCAGGATCAGTTGCCGAGGGTGGAGAACAGGCTCTGTTCCAGGCTGCCGCGGGAGACGCACACCGGGGTGATGGAGGGAGCCAGTACTCGCTCGCCGGAGGACTCGACGAAGTAGAGCTGGGTATTGCCCTTGACATTCACGGTGGCGACGCTGTTGTTGCCGCTCTGGGTGATGATCAGGTTGATCTGCAGGTTGGGGTTGCCCAGCGCCACCTTGGACCCCATGGTGCCGCAATCCAGCCACTCCAGACCATCGGCCGAGTTTTCCACGTTGGCGGTCATCAGACCGGCACCACGCTGGCTGTTCTCGATGTTCAGACCGTGATCGCCGAACCACTTCTCGGCACGGGCCCACACCAGATCCACCGGGATCGCCATCTCCTGGGTGTTGTTGGTTGCCTTGGCAACCGGCGGGGTATAGCGATACTGCTCGCCGCCGTTGTTGTCGCTCGCACAACCCACCATCAACAGGGCCAGGGCGCCCCCCATTATCTTCTTCATGCTGCTTCTCTCATCCATAAGGCCATAGGCCGACCGGCGGCTATTATGGCGATCGCGACACAGGCTGTCAGCAGGGATCCGCACAAATGGCGTACTCTTAACCCAGGCTTTACAAAACCCACCTGTTATCATAGATTTGCTCGAAGTCTCCCCCGTGAGTGCTCTCGTGACTTCTTCGCTCTCCCTGGCGCTGCTGCAGCAGATCATCGACCAGTTACCCATGAATATCTTCTGCCGGGACAAGCACGGACGGTACCTGTTTGCCAACAAGGCATTCGCCAGGGAAGCCGGCCTGCAAGACCCGAGCGAACTCATTGGCAAGAGCGATGCCGAGATGCCCTGGGGGGATGTATTCCGGGAGGAAGATGACCGCCTGCTGGCCGACGGCAAACCCCTGCTGCACCAGCAGCTCCATTGCCACAGCGGCGAAGGCGCCAGCTGGATGGAGATCAACAAGGTTCCCCTGTATGACGAGCACGGCGACCCCATCGCCCTGTTTGCCATGGTCAGCGCCATCGATCAGCGCAAGGAGCTGGAGCAAACCTTCCGCCAGCAGCAGTTGCTGCAACGCCGCCTGCTGGATGCCATTCCCGACCTCATCCGTCTCGAGGATCATCAGGGCGTGCTCATCGACTGCAACCAGGCCTTTCTCGACTTCATGGGGCTGGTGGCAAGCGAGGCTCTGGGTCGGCGCGTCCCGCCCCGGCTGCCCGTCGAACAAACCCTGGGTCAGGGGGAGTATTGCGTGGTGGATGCCCAGGGCAGAGGCCGCCATCTGGAGGTCACCCGGGTCGAGGTGCCGGATGACGAGGGCAACTCCCTCGGCATCCTTACCCTTAGCCGCGACATCACCGGGCTGCGCACCACCCAGGCCCAGTTGCAGCAAGAGCAGCACTACGACAGCCTGACCGGCCTGCTCAAGCTCTCCCACTTCCTGCAGACCAGCCGTCATCTGGGGGCCCGCAAGGCCAGCCTGCTGCTGGTGGATCTGCAACATTTTCGCGAGATCAACGATCGCTTCGGCATACGGGTCGCCGACCGCCTGCTGAGCCAGGTGGCCCGCCGCCTGCAACGACTGGCGCCGCCCCAGTCCCTGCTCTGTCGGGTCGCGGCGGATGACTTCGCCCTGCTGCTGCCCGAGCTCCCCCTCTCTCTGGATGCGTGGAGCCGCAACCTGCAGCAGGAGCTGATGACGCCCTATCAGGTCGAGGAGCACAGGATCCAGATCCCGGTGTTCCTCGGCATAGCCCATGGCAAGGCCAAGGATGCCGAGCGTCTGCTGAGCCACGCCGAGGCCGCCCTGGCCCAGGGCAAGCGCCAGCAGCAGCACTGTACCCTGTTCGACCCCGCACTCGATGCCAAGCTCAAACGCCGCCAGCTCATCGCCGCCCAGTTGCCACTCGCCATCAAGTCCGCCGAGCTGACCGCCGTCTACCAGCCCATCATCTGTACCCACAGCAACCGGCTGCACGGGGCAGAGCTGCTCTGCCGCTGGCCCCATCCCGAATTCGGCATGGTCTCCCCCGACGAGTTCATCCCGCTGGCGGAGGAGCTGGGGCTCATCGGCCAGCTCGGCCAGCTGATGCTGGAGCTCGGCTGTGCCCAGCTTGCCCGCTGGCAGGTGGCGGCCCCGGACCTGGTGCTCTCCATCAACCTCTCGCCCCTGCAGTTCCGCGATCCCGAGCTCTGCCCTCAGATCTTCGACTGCATCGCGCGCCACGGGCTCGCCCCCTGGCAACTGGAGCTGGAGATCACCGAAGGGGTGCTGATGGAGAATGCCGACGAGATTGAGAGCAACCTGGCCAGCCTCATCGAGGCGGGCTTCCAGCTCGCCATCGACGACTTCGGCACCGGCTACTGCTCCCTCGCCTACCTTCCCAGGCTGCAGGTGGCGACCCTCAAGCTCGACAAGAGCTTCACCCAGGGGCTGGCCACCAACCAGGCCACCACCGCCATCGTGCGTTCCGTCATCGGGTTGGGCCATGAACTTGGCATCAAGATCACCGCCGAAGGGGTGGAGACGCCGGAGCAGCAGGCCTGGCTGGTGCAGGTCGGTTGCGATCGGCTGCAAGGCTATCTGTTCAGCCGCCCCCTCCCACCGGCCGACTTTGCCCGCAGCTATCAGCTGCCGGAGCAGTAAGCCAGCAACAACAAGGCCACCCGAGGGTGGCCTTGTTGTTTTTGCAAAGCGTGCATGATCTGGCGCACTTACTCCTGGAAATAGGTGCCCCAGCCGTCGTAGTCCACCCCGTATTTCTCGAGGATGGGCAGCATCTTCTCGATGTCGGCGACGATGGTGTCGATGTCCAGCTTGCACTCCACCATGGCGTCGAAACAGAAGATGGTGGCGCCGTCGTCCAGCTCCATCTCCTCGGCGTCGGTCACTTCGAAACCGGCCTTGAACAGATCGACCGCCGCCTTCTCCAGCAGATCGAACTTCTGGCAGGCAAAGTGGTGCTCAATCTCGTAATCCAGATCCGGGTTGCTGCCATCGGCCAGCAGCTCGTTGACGATGGCGGCGGTCTCTTCGCGCCACTCTTGCATATTGGTATTCATATAAACCCCAGGCGGTGTTGGATGGATGTCACCCCTGCCAGCCGCGTCGGCCCGGACCATGGCCAGGGGATGAGTGCGGCAAAGCATACCCGCAGAGCGCGGCAGGCTCAATCGATGGGCCAAGATAACTGGCGCCTCTCCCGGCTTGGCGCCAGCGGGCAGCCCTCGGCACGTCAGGCAGCCCGCCATCCTTCATGATGTTCTGCTGGCCGCCGGCCCGCCCTGCCCCACAGGCGCCCCTCTTTTCATGGTTAAAACCGGGAAACCGGTCCAATCACGGGAAGATTGCTCGGATATCGAGCGAACGGTACATCAATCTGCGGCCTGTGGTTGACACCTCAGTCCAGAAAGGGTTTAATGCGCGCCGTTGCCCAGATAGCTCAGTCGGTAGAGCAGGGGATTGAAAATCCTCATGACAGTTTCCATACCAGAGATCTGGACAGCACACCCTGCAAGGCTTCGCTTCAAATGCGAGGCCTTTTTGTTATGCGTCTCTGGTCAATCTCTGGCAAGGTTGCTCACCGAGCTCGGGATTAATAATCCCCGCCTCCTGATCCGCTGCTTCAGCTGACAACCGATAGCAAAGTACGCCCCCTCCCCTGACATGACCCCCACTTCCTACGAACAACGCGTGCCCTCCCTGCCAACTCTACGTGATACCGGTTGTGTCGTGAGCCGGATCCCCGTTATTATCGGCTCACCATGTGAGCCAAATACACATCCGATTTGGCTCGCATACTGAGCCAAATATACATTCGATTCGGCTCATCGGTGACGTGACCTGTAACAATAAGGGGATGGGCAAGCAGATGACTGAGGATTGGATCTGGCAGCATGAGGGCTGGCCACACTTTTGCTGGCAAGATGAACCGCTACAGCCACGGCTGCGCACCGCACAACGCAATCTGGGCATCCTGCTCGGCACCCATTCCGTTCACGGCTCGACGCAAGCGCAGCAAGCCCAGGCGCTCGATACCCTGCTGGCGAATATCCTCGCCTCATCGGCCATTGAAGATGAACGGCTCAATGCCCAATCGGTGCGCTCATCGCTGGCCCGTCGCCTCGGCGTATACGAAGAACAGCCCTACCCCATCTCGGATCGCTCCGAAGGCCTGGCAGCCATGATGCTCGATGCCATCGACAATCGACATCAGCCGCTAACGCTGGAGCGCCTGTTGCAATGGCATCACTGGCTGTTTCCTGCCGACGACTGGACATTACAGCGTGTGCGGGTGGGCCAGCTACGCGGTGAAGAGCCGATGCAGGTGGTATCCGGGCGACTGGATCGACCCACTGTGCATTTCGAGGCCCCGCCACGCCAGGGGCTGGAGCAGGCACTCGCCTGCTTTATCGACTGGTTCAATGCCAGCCTGAACGACCCCGGCCAGGATCCGCTGCTGCGCGCCGCCATTTGCCATCTGTGGTTTGTCACCTTGCACCCGTTTGATGATGGTAATGGTCGTATCACCCGTGCCCTAACCGATCTGGCGCTCTCTCAGGCCGACAGCCAGAGCATCCGCCTGTATGCCATGTCGGTGGCGATCCTCGAACAGCGTACCGATTACTATCGTGCTCTGGAACAAACCCAGAAAGGCGGACTGGATATCACGGCCTGGCTGATCTGGTTTTTAGATACGCTCAATGCCACGTTGGAGCAGGCCCGACAAGCGATCACCCGCACCTTGGCCAAGAGCCGTTTCTGGCAGCAACACGGCAGCGAGCCACTGAGTGCTGAGCAAATCAAGGTGCTGAACAGGATGCTGGACGGCGGCGAGAACGGCTTCTTGCAGGGTATCAGCGCCAGCCAATATCAGAAGGTGGCCAAAGTCAGTAAAGCCACCGCGACCCGCCATCTGGCCGACTTGTTAGAGAAAGGCTGCCTTGAAAAAATGCCTGGAGGTGGTAGAAATACCCGTTATCAGATCAAGATTACACGGTAATCCCCACATTGTTTTTCGGGGGGATTACCATTGGGCCTAACGTTTTGCTAAGCGGTGCCATTGCGAGAGTGAAAACGGGTGCAAAAATGGCCGAAGGCCAGCACCCGTTTGAACGAAGCAATGAGCATCCGTTTTGAGCAACTTGTTAGAACACTTACTCATCAAATAATTTTTTAGGAAAAGCATTGTGGGGGATAGTGCCTTTGAGTTTTCCCAAACTACCGGAAACCCTAAAACTCTTTCCCTCTGGAGCAGAAGCTTTAACCCACTGAGACTCTGTCGCTTCTAGGTCTATGATGCTTTCGAGTTGCTCTTGGCTAATGAGGCATATTGAATATTCCCCACAAGCCAAACAGACATAAACATCTGCGGCAGACTGAACAATATTATTAATCGGCTCAAGTTGTTCTGGTGTAAAGGTAAAAGACCAAGAGTCACCTTCAGCTTTGCTATAACGGACGAAAACATGGCAATCGGCATTTACGAGGTAGTGTCCATATCTCGAACTTCCCTTATTAAGAGCCTTAAATGAAGGGTGTTCCACGATTTGCATTAAGGCAGGGCCGTGGTATTGGTCTTGTTCTTGAATCTTCATGGAAACTTCCTCGTTGTCGGATTGTGTTCTAACGCCCGCCTAACAGGCGCAAAAGGCTTGGCTAAAATTAGGAACGAAGTGACGCAAGCCAAGCTTTTTGCGTCCTTTGTTGAGGCGTTTGTTATGAGCCAATTGCGTAAGTTGTGGATTTATAGGGTGACTCAATCAAACGAAAACTCCCTGCGCCAACTATATGGTTTAATACTTTTACATCCTGGGCGGTTGATGTCTCAGTAGACAAAGCTCTGTGGTAAAAAGCTGAAAAAGCTACTAAAGCTTCCCCCCAACCGATGTTTCTTGTTGGTGCTACTATAGCGTTGCAAAATGACTTGTGATAAGTAAATAATTCTTCTGCACCTTCCCCAACACTACAACTAGAAAAGCATAGGCAAGTATTTTTTAATTTAGGCCAAGCAATCTCGTCAAGTTCTCTCCATGTAATAAAATCCCCATCAGTCAACGCAATACCTTGAGGGTTACCATGTGCACTAATATGAATGTAGCGAATATGTTCCTTTTCAGAATATTTGATAGCTTTTGCAAAATATTCGCGATTTATTACCTCAAAATGTTTTGTGTCAACACCCTCTAACTTTAGCACTTGCTTAAGTGTTCCGGCTTCAAAGCGATCATCATAAATATCTTTAGGGCTTCTTGATTCGAGTATTAGAATTTCATGTCTTGCCATAATTTCTCCTTGGCTCATAACGCCGCGCTCTGGGGCAAACCGAAGCGTAGCGTAGGTTTGTCCCTAGCAGCGCTTTGTTAGGGAAGGTGCGAACAAGTCCCTGATATGAGATCATGTTTGTCATCTGGAGCCATGGAACAGGGTTCATCATGAGTCATCAACTTACCTTC
>NZ_JBFOCN010000030.1:0-92354 GCF_040907815.1 Aeromonas sp. s6 | reverse complement strand
ACGTTGATCCTCGATAACTACATCATTCACAAAAGCAAACAGACCGAGCGATGGTTGAAGAAGAATCCCAAGTTCTGCCTGGTGTTCCAGCCAGTTTACAGCCCTTGGGTTAATCACATAGAACGGCTATGGCACAAGTTACATGAAACCATCACGCGCAATCATCAATGCAGAGGGATGGCAAACCTGCTGGCCCGAGTGAAACACTTCATGGATACCGTGTCTCCTTTCCCGGGGAATGGCTATGGCACAGCGAAGGTGTAGCACTATTGGGATCAGTTATTTAGAGGTTGCCGGCGAGGCGTCAGAAAATGCTGGAATCGGCCCTATCCTGACGCGGCCCAAGGTTCCGGCCTGACGCCTAGTTAGGGCGTACTTCAACTGGACGTTCGCGGCGGGCCTACGTTGGGTTTTGGTTCCATTGCTCCCCAAATCCCGAATAGGGAGCAGTGGAACAGGAAACGCACTTAAGCCAAGTCGGCTTAGCGTACGATTCTTCCCGAATTCTGCGGCTTCCCTTTCCAGCCCTTGGCGGTCATCTGTGGGGCCAGTTGCTCGAAGCAATCGGCGGTCAATGCCTGATCGGTCGTGATGGACCAACTTCATGCGTGGACGCTGTCGCCGGCAACACAAGATCTGGAGTTGTCGATCAGGGTGCGTTTAAACGCTACGGGAACGCAGAGCTACACCGAGCCGCTATCCTGATGCACCAAGGCTCCATTCTTGGAGCCTTTCTTGACCTGATACATCGCCTGATCGGCATGCTCGCTGAGCACCTCGATGGTCGTTCCATGCTGAGGGTAGAGCGCGATACCGACACTAATGGAAATTCGTGCTTCGCCACCCGCAGGCAAGGGGATTGGTCGGCGGACCTCCGAGATGAACAGGCTGGCCTTTTTGAGCGCCTCCTGTTCGTCGCTGACGTGTTGCAGCAAGGCCACGTACTCATCGCCTCCCACCCTGGCGAGCGTGTCGGAGGCACGGATGCAACACAGGAGACGGCGGGCCACGGTCTTTAGCACTACATCCCCCGCTTCGTGGCCATGGGTGTCGTTGACCGACTTGAACCCATCCAGATCCATGAACAGCACAGCCAGATGCGTGTTCTCGCGCTCTGCCAATGCAAGCGCCTGCTGTATGCGTTCACCGAGTAAGACCCGGTTGGGTAGATCGGTCAATACGTCATGATGCGCTCGATGGTGATAGGTATCCAGCTCCTGTCTGGACCGGCTGATGTCCTGATGGGTACCGTACATGATGAGAGGCTTGCCATCCCGATCCCATTTCCCCACCTTCCCGCGGTCCAGCACCCAGATCCAGTGCCCATCCTTGTGGCGCATTCTGGCCTCACACTCGTAGAACGGTAACTCCCCCGCAAAGTGCTGCTTGAGCAGCTGTTCTGACTTTTGCAGATCTTCCGGATGCGTGAGCTTTACCCAGGTGACGATGGAGATCGGCTCAAGCTCTTGGAGCTTGTATCCAACGATCCTCGCCCATTCCTCATTGAAGACGGTTTCACCGCTCTGGACATTCCACTCCCAGGTGCCGACCCGGGTGCCTTCAAGAATGGCGCTCAATCGAGACCTCTCCAGAGACAGGCCTTCTGTCATCGCGCGGGCCGCCGCTTCTGCCCGGGACCGACCCGACACCAGCAAAAACATCAGCCCAGCCAGCATGGCACTGAGCAAGACACCGGTTACCGCGATCACGATCGGTAGCCCTCTGTCCACCCGTTGCAGAAGGCTCGTGCTGCCATGCACGCGAACGGTCCAGGTTTGTCCCATCATGCGCAGCCGATGCACCGATTCAAACCCTGGACGGATATCGGTACGCCCTGAACTGCCAAAGTGAGTTCGTGTCGCTTCAACCATCTCTTCGCCGTCGAAGATGTCGATGATCAGGTCACGCTCCTGCTCTCCGAGGAGACCATGCAGGAAGTCTGTCATGCGAAACGGTGCATAGACCCAGCCGCGCAGTTGTTCCCGGCGCTCTGCTACGGTTGCCGCTGGCTGGTCAGTAGCGTAGATCGCCTGGTAGATCAGGAACCCCGACTGCTCCTGAACCCCCGTTTCCTGCACGAGACGCACACGCCCCGAAAGCGCGATGGCACCCGTATCTACCGAGCGCTGCATGGCCTCGCGCCGCACGGGTTCTGAATACATGTCGAAGCCGAAGGCACGCAGGTTGCGTCCCGAAAACGGCTCCAGATACACGATCGAGGAATACAGGTCTCGTTGGCCTGCTGGTTGCACCGTGTAAGAGGGAAAGCCTTCGGCGCGGACCTGATCGATGTGGGTTTGCAGATCGGCAGGCCGGATGGCCCTGGCGAAGCCCACGCCTTGGATGCCAGGCAGGTACTGGTCCAGAGCCTGGCGATCGGAATACCTTCGGAAATCTTCACGTCCGACATCATGATGCACATCAAAGAACCCGGCCGTGCCCCGCAGGACCTGCTGGTAGGTGGCCATGCGGTTCTCGATGCGCTCAGCAGCCTCCCGGGCGCGGAAGTCGAAGTAGACCTGTTGTCGTTGATAGACGGACTCGACGATGAGTTGGTAAAGCACTACGGTGGAGCACAGGCCGATCAAAAAAACCACAAGAGGGATTAGCCTCGGCGACAGTCGGCTTGGTTTGCCAGAGGGGATCATTCGCTATGCCTTCTTGTTGATTTCCCAAAGCTTAAAATTAAACGCTACCATAAACAGCAACATGTAGTGATGTGATGGACGCCCCCTCCCTGCGCGGTCAGTTTCATACTTAGGCTGACAGCGTTCAACTTGGGGGATCACCACATGAACACGATCAAAGTAGTTGGAATCGATATTGCTAAGTCTGTTTTTCAGGTGTGTGTATGGATGGCTGATGGTTCTGTTGCCTGGAATCGTAAAATATCTCGCCAGAAACTGCTCCACACGTTGCGCCAGTTTCCACCGCAAACACTGATTGCTATGGAAGCTTGCTCAACATCTCATTTCTGGGGACGAGCACTGATATCGATGGGCTATGACGTAAAGCTCATTCCCACACAGCATGTCAAAGCCTTTGCAAGACACCAGAAGAATGATGCCAACGATGCATTAGCTATTTGTGAAACAGCTTGCCGACCAGGGATCCACTTCGTCTCAGTTAAAACTACAGAACAACAAGATATCAAGGCGTTACGTAGTGCTCGCCAGCTCATAGTTGAGCAGCGAACCGCTCTGGCTAACCAACTACGGGCATTACTTGCCGAGTACGGAGTCATTATTCCAGCCGGGTTACAACGCCTGCAACGACAACTGCCAGAAGTGCTTGAAGACGGAGACAATACGATAACCTTCACGCTTCGCCGACTACTGAGCCTGTTACGAGAAGATATGCAGATGCTCACTGAACGGATTGATGTCTTGGATAAGGAACTAGCTGAACTGTCCAGCCAGCAGGTTGCCTATCACCACTTATTGACCATTCCTGGTGTCGGGCCACTGATTGCCGCTGCGGTGGTCAGTGAGGTTGATGCCACCCAGTTTTCCAGCGGCCGTGAGCTTTCTGCTTGGTGTGGCTTAGTCCCTCGACAGCACAGTTCAGGTGGAAAACAACGGCTTTCATCCATGACCAAGAACGGTAATCGTAACTTGAGGACCTTGATCATCCATGGCGCTCGAGCGGTGATGCGTTGTGTGCAAAAACGGGATGACAGTTTAGGGAGATGGGTGAAGGCAATTGAATTGCGGCGTGGCTTCTTGAAAGCCACTGTCGCCCTGGCAAATAAGTTAACTCGGATCATCTGGCGTGTACTAACTGACTCGGTTGATTTCAGTATGAACAGAGATTTTGCAGGAAGTTAATTTGATATTTGCTTAGAAAATCTACGTTACTGAGTTTGCAGGCACTGATGAAGAAACGGGTACCGTCCTTGTAACAGCCTGAATTAGACCTGGGTATGCATATACCGGTGTAGTGATAAGGAAGCAAGGCTCGGATGACATCATGGCGAGGGAGTTAATCCCATCATAACGCCGGATATATGGTCGCAAACCGTATCAGTTCAGTTCTTGCACAACCCGGGGGCGTCCATATATGGTCTAATCATCCCGGACACCGTTTTAGGTGGTACAGTCGCCACCATGACTTGAGGTGTTCAATGACAAGATTACGTCACTCATTTACTGCTGAATTCAAACTCGAAGCCGCATCCCTGGTGCTCGACCAGGGATACTCTGTCCCCGAAGCCAGCCGTTCACTGGATGTCGGTGAAACCATACTTCGCCGATGGGTTCAGCAGCTTCAATCCGAACGAACCGGCACCACCCCTATCGGCAAAGCGCTGACCCCGGAGCAGCAGAAAATCCAGGAGCTGGAAGCCCGCATCAACCGGCTCGAGCGCGAAAAGGACATTCTAAAAAATGTATGGTCTGCTCCTTATCTGCAAGCTTGAACTGATTTCCAGAAGTCGTTTGCGTCAATGTATCCGGCCTATCTGTGAGCCGTTTTCCGGCTCTGGCCTTGATGGGATCCGCACGTCGTCGTCCTAATAAAGCTACCAGTCATGAGAGACTGCTTTTTTAGCCAGGCTGCAACGTCGTGGGGTGAACGCTTCTGTCATCTGTTTTTGGCTCGCAAAACCGGGTATGAGTTATATCTGTTAAACGGCTGCGCTTGCGTTGGGATAGGGTTGGTAATCCCTGCCGGATGTCAGTACTTTCCAGCAAATTCGCATTATCTTGTTGGCCAAGGCGATAAGGACCACATGATGGTGATGGCCGGCCTCCAGCCTAGCGACCCATTCGCCTAAGGAAGGTGCGAATAAGTCATATGGCACGAGAGCATTTACTGGTAACCCATTGATATTAAATGACTAAAATTTTCATTTTTTGTTCGTGGGATACTTGTTCGCACTTTCCCTCTCCTTTGCTCTACACAATTGGTGCTGCCAGTATATGTCGCCTGTATACTCATGCCGATACTGGTTACATTCACATGTCGCATTTTGGAGCACATATGACCGCTGGGGCGCTCACCTGGGATCAGACTTTGCGTTTTCGACTGCTGGAGATCGTGTTGATGTGGGAAGGCCGCCTAACCACCAACCACCTCTGCAACTGCCTTCAACATTGGCCGCCAGCAGGCGTCGAGGGATATCAACCGCTATATCCAGGAGGTCTCGCCACAAGGGCTGGAGTACGACCGCAATCTCAAGGGCTACAAACCTACCGCCCAGTTCAGCCCTCGCTTTAGCGAAGGCAAGGTGGATGAGTATCTGTTGCTGCTGCACCGAGAGAAGCAGCATCAGCGCCAGCATGAGGCAGGTGTCTTGGCGCTGCCACTGATGGACCTGCGTTACGGCCATATCGAGATCCTGGATGTGCCTAACCGCCATATAGACCCCGTCATCGTACGCGGTCTGGTGCAGGCGGCCCGCAGCCAGTTACGGGTGGATGTGGATTATGTGTCGCTCAGTTCGGCCGAGCGTAGCGGGCGCAATATAGTTCCCCATACCTTGGTCTATGACGGCATTCGCTGGCATGTGCGGGCGTATTGCGAGAAGAAGAGGGATTATCTGGACTTTGTGATGAGCCGCTTTCGGGGCAAGCCGGAGCTACTCGACGCTTCGGCCCACGGTCGAGATCAGGATCTGGAGTGGAACAATCGGGTGGTCGCTGTGGTGACCCCCAATCCCTGTCTGGGTGATGAACAGCAGGCCATTATCGCCAGCGACTATGCGATGACCGACGGCAAGTTGCTGATAGAACAGCGCGTCCCCTTGATGCATTACGCCCTGGAGCGGATGCAGGTGAGCTACAACGGGGAACATGCTAATAATCCCCTGCTCTACCCACTGGTGCTCGCCAACCGGGAGGAGCTGATCCGGCAAGGCTGTGTCTTTAAGCTCAAGAATGCAGATTTGCAAATTTCATAGCGGGCTGGTGCTTTGTAGTGGCCCAGCTCACGACGCCACTACGAGCACCTGACTGTTTATCCGTCATTCCACCCGACCAAAACGATCAGGGTCGGCTGGCACATAATCGTCCTCAAACATATTCTGCGAGCGATGGCTTTGACGCAAAGACGCGAGCGTCTCAAAGAAACAATCTTCACAGAGATGCACTTCGTATCTCTCGCCATCGTGCCGTACCGAGCCATACCCCCAGTGGGCTGACAATGTGCCGTATTCCTGTGCCATTGTCTTTGTCGTGCTGTCACCACACACATCACAGATCACATCTACGACCTGCTCCGTCGGAACTATCGCTTTTACCAACATATTGCCTCCCGCATTATCTCAACACGCAACCTGTTTGCCCCCGGCAAGAGCCCCATCGGACGTTGTGGGTGATGCCATCTTGCCAGCTCTTCTTTAAAACCGGTTTAAGCCCACGACCACGCCATCAATCCAGCCGCTTGTAAATCCGCGTATCGCTGGTCGATTTCCGAAACCAGTAAAAATCGGGCAATCCTGCAAACACCCTGCGCCAGTTGAATACTTCGGCCGATAATCGATCCGCCATCTTGACGATAGTCTCCGGCATATACTGGATAAGCGGCTTGCCAATCGATGCGGACAAGCAGGCCGACAGGGCTTCAAATGCCCGGGGATCCTGGCTCATCAGACTTTGCAGGTGTGGCTCCAACTTCATGAAGTTCAGGGCTTCATGCTGGGAGCAGATCCCCTCTCCGGCTTCCACGTTGTAGTAGAGGTAGAGTTTGCCCACATCGTGCAGCAATCCCCCTAGGAAGGCGACGTCGGCGGTGCGTCCATCAAGCCGGTATTGACGACACAACATCCTGGCTGTCATCGCCACTTCTACACTGTGCTCCAGCAAGCCACCCACATGGTCATGATGATGGTGATGGCTCGCCCTGCCTCGATAAAACCCGGTGATAAAACGCCGGTCACGTAGGATCCCGAGGGAAAAGCGCCGTAACCCGCCGGGCGGTAACATGGCATAGAAGCGCCACAGTGCCTGGATCATCTGGCCATGCGACTCATTGAGGGCCAAACCAAGGTGAAACTCCCACAGTTGACGCCCCTCGTCCCCTGTGATGCCTTCCAGAGCGCGACAACTGCGCAATGTGACAGACTGCTGCTCCATCCCCAGCATTGCCAGTACCAGCTGCCCCGACGGCGCAATAGTTGCCATGCATTTATCTGAGACCGAGACTCGATGGACGGCCTTTGGCGATAACAATTCCCAACACTCATACTCGCCCTCGCTATCCGCCAGTCTGGTTGCCCACATCAGTTCGCCGCAATCCGCATATTCAGTGACGTGTACCATGACCCGCCTCCCCATCCTGTGAATCCCACCTTTCCGCCAGCGCCTTCGAGGCAAGCCGCTGCTGCTCGAATCCCGCCAACATCTGCTCAAAGGCATGCCCATCCCGACCCGACAGATCAGGCACGTAACGGGAATAGACCCGGAATAACATCTGAGTGCTGTTATGGCCCAGTTGCTTTGCTATCCACTCAGGGCTCTCACCTGCCGCGAGCCAGAGCGTGGCGGCGGTATGCCTTGTCTGATAGGGCTTGCGCTTCTCCAGCTTTAACAACGACAGCAATGGGTACCACACCCGATTGGCCACATTGCGATCCTCGAACGGGCTGCCGTGCTTCGTGCAGAAAACAAACCCATCTGGTGAGACCTTGCCATCGTAGCGGTCGCGTTGAGTGAGAAATGCCTGATAAACCTGCTCACTCATCTGCACCGCGCGATAGGAGCCATCGGTTTTCGTCGGGATCAGTTCATTGCGGACCCATGCCTGATACACCAGGATCTGCCGGCGCTCGAAATCGATGTGGCGCCAGGTTAAACCGTGGATCTCGCTCGAACGTAGCCCGGTAAAAAACCGGATGGTGTAATAAGGGCGAAAGTCAGCCCTCACCACTGCCAGCAGTCGACCAATCTCTTCAAGACTGAAGGGCATGATGTTGCTACGGGGGATCTTGAGTGCTCGGATATTGCGCCAGGGCGAGTCAAAACCGAACCGATCTGCCGCATCTGCCAACATCATGCGAAGCGGCGTCATGATGTGGTTGACCCGTGAGGCTGAGATCGGCTTGCCACCTCTCCCGGGCAAACGAGCGATCATTGTCCTGAATGCCAAGATCGCAGACTTATCGATCACGCTCAGCGGCTGATTGCCAAAGTGCGGCAGCAGATGGCAATCAAGAATGTCGCGGATGGTCTCCTGCTGGGAGGTTCGCCACTCGGCCGATTTTTCCTGGTACCACTGCTCAGCAAAATCAGACAACAGAGGGCACCCAGCCCGCAACACGGCTTCCCGCTCGGCCAGTTTGGTGAAGTAGCCACAACGCGGGCTGTTTGGGAAGGTTTTGCAAAAATCAAACTGCCCGAGGGTGATTTGTGCCTCCAACCGTTCACAATACTGCTTCAGTTTGTGGCGATTTTGGCTTGTATCGGGTAACCCAGTGCGCTCACGACAGCGCTTCCCCTTGAAGCAAAAATCGAGGTAAAGCAATTGGTTAAGGCTATATACTGTTGCCATAAGAATCCACCTCCCCTAGCCCTGAAACGACTCGAACATTGCGCTGTGCTTGAGCATTTCCTCTTCGATAGGCTCCCAGAGAAACAACAACTTACGACCGCCAAACGGGCGAATATAGTGCAGCCCTTCGAGCAGGACAGAGTCTTTCAGCTGATTGCGGATAGTACGTGGATCGAACTTGATGCGAGCAGAGAGCTCTTCTGTTGTCAGGTAGGTGTATGCCATAATCATTCTCCAAACGCTGATTTATCTAACTTGGAGATTAAATTGATCTCCTGCAGAACAATCTAGACACAAGAAAACACAATTGCAAGCCATTTTAATCTTCAGGAGATCATTTTGGTTACGGAGAGAGCATGATTAAGTGTCATTTATCCAAGATCATGGGTGAGAAACGGCTAAAAATTGCCGATGTTGCCAGAGAGACAGGACTCAACAGAGGCACGATTACGCGCATGTACAACGAAACTGCGACTAGAATAGAACTTGATGCTATTGAAACATTATGCCGTTATCTCAATGTAAAGATTGAAGATCTGTATGAGTTCGTTGATTAACGATAGCTATCTTTACCAACTGAGAGCTAGGACGCAGACAAAGCGTCAAGTCCTCAACCCGCTTTCGTCGAACACACTTGGCAGTGCAAAAGTGAAGAGCCACGAGCTACCTCAAACGAAACGCATTATGAGGGCAAGAAATGAGCCGAAGTCGACGAAAGACCCCCATGTTTGGCTACACAACAGCGACGTCTGAAGCTGAAGACAAGCGGATTTGGCACAAACGCTGGCGCGCTCAGTTGCGTGGCCAGCTATCACACGACGCAACGACGGATGACTTTTTGCCAATACTCCAATGCGCCGTTTCGAGCCCTTGGAACATGGATAAGGATGGGAAAAGCTGGTTCAGCCCTCGACAGCAGCGCCGGCAAGCAGAGCAATTCCTGCCCCTTCAGGGCCTATCCACATCAGATGCGCAGCGCGCAGTGGTCAGGCAGCTGGCAAAATGGCGAAGCAAATAGATTTTATTCTATTTCAGCATGTTGCACGTTCAATCTGTAAGCTCACGCGCGGTTTGACGTGCAAAGTCGGCTTTCTTCTTGTTACCTAGCGATACCAGCTCTTGGATGCTCATTACTTTCAGCGCCACGACATAGGCGACTGTCCGTAGCAACGGAGTGCTGTAGCGCGCCATTGGTTTTACCGTGTCAGCATTTTGCTGCCGCTCAGTAGAACGCTGACAGATACCCGCCTCGTCAGGATGAATTATTCGCAGTAGTGCCCGGTTAGCCCCACTTTTTTCAATGAATTCACTCTTCACGCGATAGCGTGAGATGACCTCCCGCCATGGGGCTTTTTCACTCCGTTTGGCGCCACATCGTACCTCGATCGCAATCCGTGTCGCTGGCAGCAGTAACACCGTCACACTCAGGAAGGCTTGCAACATCTGTGGATCCGTGAAGGGGATCCCAGTGTTGCGAGTATTGCTTCGGACTAGCAGATAGCCAATCCATTCGATGAAAGCCGCTCGTTGCTCGCGATAGACCTGGCGAGCCAGTTTAACCACTTTACGGAGTTCGACTTGCTCCTTATGACTGCGCAAGGCTCCAGGAAGCAAATTCAGATGATGTGACGTTGAGTAGAGCAATCGCTGTGCTCCCCGCTGAGTCTTAAATGCTTTAAGTAAATGAATTTTTTCAACTAACTCATCGACCATAGCGGGTGTGAGTTGATAACGATTGAGTTGATCGGTGATATCTTCATGTCGTGCGAACCGTGCGATCAGCTCCAGAGCGGCATCAAAATCCAGCTTGTGTTTAACCAAGGGAGGGTAAGGTGCACACTCCATCAGGACCCAGGAGACCTGTTGAAGATAAGGCGAAAGCGACTGGAGCAGGGCCTCCCGGCAGCGCTGCCATGTCAAGGGCCCCTCCAACCAGTCGTTCTGTGTGAGCTTTGCACGAGACAGCCCGGTGAAGTGGTGTCGCAGTGACAAAGACCAGTCGTACTTGGCCTGCAACAGACACGCTGCATTGACCCAGTGGGTAAAATGCAAATATGAGTGCAACGTCGTCTCCGGGCTCTGATGGCCAGCAAACTGGGCCAGCGCCCAATAATCCCCCTGAGTGGATGAGTGTGTGATGGTCTGGTAGATAGCGGTACACTGTGCGGCCGACCAAGGCAGGAAATGTGCCCACCCTGGCAAACTGTGCAGTGCCAGAGCTTCGTGATGTAGCAGCAGTTGCAGGCGGCTCAATGCCGTATGCCGCAGATGATGGAAGGTATAGTATTTCCCACCAACCTGCCGAAGGATACTGGTTAACGGCCCCCTGATCTCTTCATCCGACATCGGTATCAACCAACCGCTCTGTGAGGGAAACGCCAGCGCGTTCGCGTTTTTCGCCTTTCGCGGCCATAACCCAGACAAGTACGCATCCAATCGAGTACGCTCTTCCGGGGTCAGCAAGACCCCCAGGGGGATCTTGCGGGTGGCACTGTCACTCTTGCCATCATCAAGCCGGGTATCGCGAATATATAGCCAGCACTCTGGACTGCGTTCGATATCTTTCAACCTGAGCTTTTGGATCTCGCTCAAGCGCAGTCCAGCACGATAAGCCACGATGTATAACGCGCTCAGACACTCTCGGTAACTCGATGAGGTGTGCGTCATCCGCTCCATTCCACGCAGCAACTGTCGAAAGAGAGGTTCACTGAGATAGGTGGCACGCACATGGGGCCGCTGGCGCTCGCGCGGGACCAGCTCCTCCGGCAATGGGGCCAAGTGGTAACTCGCCACCGCATAGCTGTGCAGGCTGGTCAAGCGTGCAGCCATGTAGCTGACAGCATTCTTTTGGCTAACGGGCGCCTCGGAAGAGGAACTTTCCGGCTCTGCGGAGGAGGATCTTTCCAGGTCCGTCCGTTCAACCGCACCAGAGAGCGCCGGGTCGACGACCAGATTTGAAGTCCCCCCATACTCTTCCAGCAATGCTCGATAACAGCTCAGAAAACGATCGCCATCCCATAAGCCGAGATCATGATCAAAGCACCGAACAAGCCATTGCTGACCACCGCGACTAAGGTAACTGCGCAGCGTCGAAGGCTTGTTTTTGTTCTTTGCGATGCATTGATGTAGCCACCCGACCAGGATCTGCTCTGACTTGCTGAGGGTCTGCTCATTGCGCAACCGATTCAGTCCTGCGAGGCAGCTTGCCTTCGTCTGCTTGCGAGTCGCGCTCTCCTTTTCCGCCAACACCGTTCGCAACCGAGCCAGTAAGGATGAATAAGGGTGGTCTTCGCCATGGTAGCGCCGACGCTTGGAACTGCCTGCCGTCAGGTTATCGACTAATCCGGTACTCGCCTCCTGCGCCAAACACACCACTTGGTGACCATCCGCAACCGTCGGATGATGCAGTGAAAGCCAGTGTTCATGAGGCAGTGGTACACTGTGTAACGCCCCAGATGCCACATGAGTCAGGATCTGTGGCCAGCGGACCCCGGCTTGCCCACCGGTTACCAGACTCGCCCCTTGGCAAAACTCTTTGATCCCGCGCAGGGGTGCAGTCAGATGTCTCTGGGCCCATAAGCTGAATGTGTCGAGCTCAACGGCAAGCTCAAACGTTTTGCCGCGCCGACGATACCAGCGCTGTACCAACCCCAGAGTCGGCAGGCTTAGGAAAATCTGGAGCTCGGTAACCCCCTTCCCTGCTCTATCGTGCGCATTGGTGGCCAACGCCTTGCTCTCTAACGTCAAAGGCAACCAAACAACTGAGCCATTCGTGCATAATCTTCGCCGCTCAGCGATGGCCAGCATCAGTGCGTGCAAAATCGCCGTCTGGTGTACACCGCAGTAAAACACCGCGCTATGAAGAATGTCGGCCAGTAAATCTTCAGCTTCGATCAGGCTAGTGTCGCGGGCCTCGATCTGTCTATGCCAGTTCAGCAGCGCTTGACTACAGCGCTGCGCTTTGTCAAACCACTTTTCAGTGTAAGGTAGCGGGCGCCGAAGCACCGTCAGGGGGATTGTCGGCAACGGCAACTGCCAATACCCGCTGGTATTGCCCTGCTGCAGGCAAAGCAGGATGGCTCGCAGCCCAGCCTTGAATTCAGACTGTCGCCTATACTTGCCCGTCAACGTGCTCATCGCCAATGGCCACAGATACTCAAACCCTCGGACATCGGCTGGCTCCTTGAATAGGCCGGGCAAATGTTGCAACAGCGCATCCAGTGCTCGACGCTCTATTTGCACCTGAGCACGTTTGAGACGATCCCGACGCATAGCCCGACCAGACCGAAGAACGTTCGCTGCACGCTCATCTTCCTTTCGAAGCTGTTCACGCCAATCGATCAGTGGATTGTCCATTCGCCCATCACCTTCAACCCGAGGGTTTGATGCCATTTGTCCAGCACGTCCGTCAGGGTAAATAGATCGCTCAACGCCGCACTACTGTACTGGTTTGTGAACTCTGTCCCCATCTCCTCATGACCAAGCAGCGCATCGATAAACTCGGTGGCCACGCCTTGCTCCAGCAGGTGGCTGCGCACCGAATGGCGATGCCAGTTTGGCGCCAGGGGCAACAGATTTTCGAACTGCCTCATCATCGAATTTGGGGTGACGATTTCTGTGCCTTCCAGGCTGCCATCTTTGGCCTCGACCGCCCAGAACAGGAGCGCTCCAGCTCCACTCAATGCTTGCTCCGCCGCCGACACTAACGGCGCCAGCAGCGGCTCACGCTGACATGCCAAATATGTCAAATAGCGCTCCCAGGCTTGCAGTTGCTGCACTGCCAACGCTGACAATGGCACCAACCTGGCCGAGCTCACAGATCGTCCCTCTTTGTCTGTCAGCCGGATAAAGCGACTGATGAGGCAGTAATCGCCACGCCTGCCGTACATCTCCGTCACGGGCCTGGCGGCAGTAGAAAGATGGAGGATCAACAAACTGTGGCGCACGAGGAGGTTATGATATTGCGTCAGCGTTGGACGCTGCTGCCGTGACCCACTGAGTCGTGCACAGAGGTACTGCTGATAATTTCCTAGGAGTCGAGCAAGCTCGCCAACGCTAGGATAGAGGCGTGATCCGACAGCTCCTTGTTCTAATTCCGGTGCCAGCACCACCGCGGTCATCCCCATGGAGGCCAAATAACGGCACCAGATCTGCAACACGTCTTTACGTGGCACATGACTGTAGGCCATAGGGGAACATTGCTGAGCCGCCTTGCCACGCAGGATACCGGCAATGGCGCTATCAATCCCCTCTCTTTGCAACCAAGCACGCTGGTAGTTTTGCAGCTGTCGCATGGTCAAGGCCGTGCCAGCTCGCTCATTTGCTCGCGCTAAACAATCCACCTGCGCGCTACTACTCAATGTCCTCCAACCGTGTCCAACCAATAAATGAGTGGCCCATTTTGGCAAAGGTAGCTGCAAGAATAAGTCGCTCTTTGGCAAAAAAGAGTGCAATTTCCTATGCACTCGGCTGTGGGCAACCTCTACATAGCGTTGTAGATACGCCCCATGAGGAAGCCGCCAAATACCACTGGCATTCTTTGAGGGTCCGTCGTCATCGGCAAATCGAGAGCCAGGAGCAGGCAATTTAATCTCAGTACTCGGCCAGACCGGCAGCTTGTGCAAGTCCTCGCTACTCGTGCCCATCACCAGTTGCAGCAGGATCGACAGCGCCGGCAACGCCGTTTCATCGACCGCCTGAGGCATCAAGGCATCGACGAGGCGTGTGATCTGTGACGCTGTGGCAATCCAAAGGTTGGCCGGCAACTGCAGATGACGCATCGACATGGAGAGCGCTACCGAGGCGCTTTGCAAAACCCTCGCCTGAATATCCATCAACCCCTGTGGCTGAGAGGACACCAGCAGCGTCTGCTGCTCAGGGAGGGTTCCTCGCTCCTCTTCACCCTCCCACTCGGTCAGTTTGACTTTGCCGCGCTGCAGCAGAACCTCCCGTAGCAACAGGATTTGGGTCTGCTCGTCGAGCTGCTCTTGATAACGCGCCTCCAGTTGGAACCGCTGGCGTTCGCCGGTTGACCGGGTACCCGTTTTGATCTCTTTGGCTCGCGCCTTATAGAGTCGGCTCAGTAGGGCCTCCAAGGCCCCTGTATTGACGCTCACCTGCTTGTTATTGGCATATTGCTCTCTCTGGATCTTGATGGCTTGCAATAGCGTCAGTATCGGCTGCGTAAAATCGACCTCAGACAGGGCCTTAATCATCACCTCACGTTGATTGTTCGCCATCAGCCTGACGTTGCGCAGCGCCTCTTCGACCGTTTGGTCCCGCTCGGCAATACCCTGAGAAAAATTGATATGTGATAACGCCAAGACGGCCAGGATCGTCACGGACTTGAGCTGAGCAAATAGCTCACCGTTGAGGCTATGGCCACTACGCAATTCCGCCAAGATGGCGTCAACGAGATAGAATTGGCTGAGTCTCCGATCTTTACTCAACCGCTCACGCATTTGCATGGCAGAGAGTGGCGATGGGGGCAGCATCTCTTTGGATGAGACAGAATCGATCCACTGCAGCTCGGCGGCCAACAACGCGGTCAGTGTTGGATCCAATCCCAGGATCCCCTGACAGCAGGCTTGCAACGATTCAAGGATTTGCCGGTGCCACTCGGCCAACGCCTCCGGAAACACCAGCTGTCGGGTAAGGGAACGGGCGGGTTCAGCGTCAAGACCCTCCACTGCCTGCTCCTGCGAAAGGTCATCACTCATCGGCTAACCTCTGCAAGAAGAAGTTAGGTTCGGGCACCGATACCATCCCGTTCTTTTTGTCTTTTTGCCGGGACTTGCTCAGCGCCTCCTGAGCATGCGCCAGCTGTTCCCGGGACAACCCGCACACCTTGGCCCAATAGTCTTGAGACAACCGCTTCTTCTGAAACCAGTTAAGACGCTGCTCGTCTGTCAGAACGCGATTGAAAATTCGTCGGCTGCATTCGATGAGACGGGGCTCCCCTAACAGCGTCATCAACCTCAGCCACTCCCCGGCCAGATGCTGCTCGACCTCACCATCATTCAGCCCGCAGGGGATCAATCGTTGCCCAGGCGGCGGTTTGATTGGCGACGGCCAAGACAATACTGGCAACAATGGCCCTACGATCATAAGCGCACTGCCCACATCATCGCCTGACGACAAGGGACGATAGAGAATAATGGCTGACTCCCAGAGCGTATGGAATTGATCGGCAATCGGCAGCCCAGTCTTGAAGCCCAACTCCAACCACGCCTCACGAAACGCGACTAACGCCGGATGGATCTGATAGTTCCCTGACTCCTTCGTCCTCATGTAAACCCCGTGTATCACCCGTTACTAACACATTACATAAAAATGTATTTTGTTTTCAAACAGTTCCTTAGCGATAAACCGATTCAGCCACACACCGAACCTCTGAACCTGCGCATGGCAGGCCTACCGCAGGCAGGTACTGTGAATGAAGTCAGGAATGGAGATGCAATTCACCAAGTGGGTAATCGTCGAGGGAGCGGGATCATTTAGCCGATATGCAAGGGGGAATGTGACTGACTCGGGTGACGTCAATTGAACAATACTTGGCTTTCTCCTGCACATGCTGGACACCGCTGTCGAGCGGTAACGCCTTCAGCGAGATAGGTCGCCATCAAACGACGACGCCATGCTCAATCTGGCCGATGAGATCGATAACTGCCTGAGCTCCGACAGCGGTCGTCAGGAAAGTAGCAGGAGGGTTTCCTCCCAGCGCCCGGGCAGGTTTGTTCAACCACTCAAGCGCCTTCCCCCTGTCCCCCTCGAACAGCGACTCCGCAGCCTCCATCACACTAACGAATGAATAGATACGGGCACTCTGAGCGCGGGACAGCAGGGCCGCCGCAGTGCGCTTGCGTGTCACCGTCGAGCGGTCAATGCCAACCAGCTGACAGACTATCTTGACGTCGCAGCCCAGCAACGCAGCCAGTTCATTGACGATGGAGGGAGCCATTCCAGCCACAATGAGATGATGCGCCCCCACAAGCTCCTGGGGCAAGGCCAGCGAGGCCATCAGCCCCTTCGGTTGGCGGATCTGGCGAACAGAACGATAAGCAGCGTAGGACATGGCGAGGCGGCTCCCTGTATCATTGCGCCTTTAAACTAGCCCATCTAAACCATACCATCAACGATGCAGGACTCTTTCAAACCCCAAACGTTAACCTATGAAGCCACCGCAAAACTGCGCCAAACTTGCCACTAAAACTGGCGCAGTTTAGTTAACTGCGCCAAAATGGCGCCATATATATGAAAAACGCGCCAACAAACACGATGTCAGCGACCACAGACCTACTAGAGACTATCAGGGGATCCGAAAGCGGATTGACGCTGGCTGAACTGCTGGGCCGCCACCCGAGCATAGCCAGACGCACCGCACAGCGCCTGATAGCCAAGCTGATTGAAAGCGGCCACATCACAGCCCAAGGCGAAGGACGGGCTCGCCGCTATCATGCTGACTCCGAGAGCCATACCGAGCCCCGGATAGCCAAGGTGGACAGTTTCCCCGCGTTCATCCCACTCTCTGCCGACAGCCTGGATATCCTTGCCTATATCGACCAGCCCCTCCCAGCCCGCAAGCCCGTGGGCTATCAGCATGATTTCTTGCAGGCATATCATCCCAACGAAACCTGTTACCTGTCCGAATCACTGCGCCGTCAGTTGCACAACATGGGCAAGACCACAGACATCGATGAGCCTGCCGGCACATACAGTCGAGCGATCCTGAACCGTTTGTTGATCGACTTATCATGGGCATCGAGCCACCTGGAAGGTAATACCTATAGCAGGCTAGACACCCGTGAACTTATCGAGCACGGCAAGGCCGCGCGGGGTAAGGGAGCCATCGAAACGCAGATGATCCTGAACCATAAAACCGCGATCGAGTTACTGGTCGAAAACATCGACAGTGCCGAATTTAACCGCTACACCCTGATGAACTTGCACAGCGCCCTGGCGGAAAACTTGCTACCCAACCCTGCCGATGAGGGGCGCATTCGCCAACATGCTGTCGACATCAGTAAAAGTATCTATCGCCCGTTATCCACGGCACAACAAATCGAAGAGGTGCTGGACGAGGTGCTGAGCAAAGCCAATCAGATCCACGATCCGTTTGAACAATCGTTTTTCATGATGGTGCACTTGCCCTACCTACAACCTTTTGCCGACATCAATAAACGCACTTCCCGCCTAGCCGCGAATCTCCCCCTGTTTCGTGGCAACCTCTGCCCGCTCACCTTCCTCGATGTACCAGAACAGGCCTACAGCCGCGCCACCCTCGGTGTGTACGAAATGGCCCGCATCGAACTGCTACGCGACCTGTACGTGTGGGCTTATGAACGTTCAACCCAAGAATATCTTGCCATCAAGCGGGATCTCGCCGAACCTGACCCACTTCGCCTAGCATGGCGGGATCTTATCAAACAGACTGTCCGTGGGGTCGTCACGTCGATCCAACTTGATCCACTCAGCACCATTGAACAAGCGGTGTCAGAGAACGTCCCGCAGCAAGAGCGATCGGCCGTACAGGCACTGATTGTTGAAGAGTTGCGAAGGCTGCATGAAGGTGTTCTGGCACGCTATGGTTTACGGCCCTCGGAGTTTATCGCGTGGAAAGCGCAACATGGGCGCTGATTGATACTGTGACAATCGTCGAGTTGAGTATCTATTAAGGTATTCCATAGTGCGGTGCTCTATGCCGAGGACATCATCATGAGTTACCAAAGCCTGGCAGCCACCACTGCCAATATCACAGAGCTCAGACGCAATCCAATGGGGACCATCAAAGAGGGAAAAGGCGATGCCGTCGCCATCCTCTATCGTAACGAGCCAGCATTCTATTGTGTGCCGCCTGAGCTCTACGCCTACTATCTGGAACTGGCCGAAGATGCCGAGCTGAACCGTATTGTCGATGAGCGAGTCAAACGGTCGGAGTTCGTCAGCGTCAACCTGGAGGACCTATGATTTAGAATCCCATCCTTGCCATCACTACCCTCAGCTCTTGCAAATCAACGTTGATCAAGCGCGGGCTGGAGATCAACGCTACGATGCCCCTTATTGTCATCGCAGCATTAGTCGTGTCATGGCCCTCCTCCCCTCATTGTGTGAGCGAACTGGCAGCGCCTGCTGATCTGGGCCCCGGTGTAGTAATAAAGGGGAATTCACTTGGGCGCTTCCGATGGAGACGAACCACTGAAAAGCAAAGGCCGTCAGGCGGCATTCCTGTCTGACTCATCCATCCGGGGTTTTCAGCGTCCAATTTTGACCACCCTGGAGTGTGTGCAACCATCCGATTTTTGGATCGAAGATCCATCAGCAGCTTGTTGTCGTGCTCGGACTTCATGCGGTAGGCTGCGCCCGGCGGCAAGACGTTAGCCTAGTGGTTCATGTCGATGATGACGCAGGGATGGCCGCCACCCGCCGGTTAAACTCGGCAAACTCTTCAGCATTATCTTCCCAACGCTCAATGCTGGCCGCCAGCAGGTCTAACAGCTGGACGTTGTTATCGTAGTCATCCACCAGCTCATCTATCAGTGCCAGCGCACTTTCGTAGTCATGCTGGTTGTCGATATGGGTGAAGTAGGGCAGCTCGGCCAAGGCCTCTCGGAGCTGTACCAGAATGGGTTTCAACATGTCAGAGTTACCTTGTTGGTTGCGCCCCCCCGTTTTCGATAACACTGGGGACCTGTCCAGTTTAGATCTTCAATGGAGGTGGCTGCTTGGTATGACACCATCACTGCATTTGCAAATTTTCCCGAGAAACCTCGGCTAGATTGGCAAAATTTCGTGCTCATCAATTCAAGAAGGTATTTAAAGAAGCGAACGCGGGTGCGAACTTGTGAGCTCCCGTGAAGCGATCGCAACAATCATGGACTCACTGACAGAGACGATCAACCGACGCACCATCGCCGCCTTGGCTTTTGTTGCGCCAACCCCAGTGCACTCCTGCTGAAACTCGTTACACCTTGTTTTAATGGCCCCTTGAATCGAAAGTGCGACACCCATACCTGAGGATCAAGGTTAAATACCGCCTTTAGCGTGTGAAAAACATTTACCGCCTAAAGCAGGTAAATATTGATATACCTGCCACAGCGTGTAAATTAAAAGAAATTACGCTACCAGGTAAGTCAAATCATGAAAGTAACCAGCGCCAAGCAACTTAGTGCCTGTCTCAAGGATGCCAGGCTTTCGCAAAAGCTCTCCCAAGGCAAAGTGGCCGGCAAGGTGGGGATCAGGCAGGACACGGTGTCCAGCTTCGAGCTCAATCCCGAGTCAACCAAGCTGGAGACCTTGTTCAAGATCCTCGCCGCACTGGAACTCTCCCTCGATATCAGGCCACGCACCGATCCTGCGGAAAACGCCACGCCTGGCTGGAAGGAGGAGTGGTAATGGCCAGCCTGACGGTCTACATGAACGGATACCGGGTAGGTACCTTTACCAAGGCGACCAATGGTGCTCACCAATTTCAGTACGATGAATCGTGGGTGAAGTTGCCAGGCAGCCGCCCCATCTCGCTCTCCATGCCATTACGCCAGCAGCGCTACCAGGGCGATGAGGCCTATAACTTCTTCGATAATCTGCTGCCAGATAACCCGGAAGTAAGAAACCGGGTGGTGGCGCGCTATCAAGCCGATTCCACCCAACCCTTTGATCTGCTCAGTTGCATTGGCCAGGACAGCGTGGGGGCATTGCAACTGGTGGCTCAGGGCAGACCTGTGCCAGACGTTAAGCACATTGAGTGCAAGCCGCTCTCTGACGCCGAACTGGAGCAGATCCTGACCAGCTACCAGCAAGGGATCCCGCTTGGTATGGTGAGGGAAGAGGACGATTTTCGGATATCCATCGCCGGGGCTCAGGAAAAGACCGCGTTACTCTACCTCGACAACCGTTGGTGCTTACCGCATGCAGCGACCCCAACCACCCACATTATCAAGCTGCCCATTGGCAAGATCGAAAGCCACTCCTACTCGATAGACCTCTCCCAGAGCGTAGAAAACGAATATCTCTGCACCCTGATCGCCAAAGCATTGGGTCTTCCGGTTCCCCATTGCTTCATCATGCAGGTCGGCAAGGTCAAGGCTCTGGCGGTGGAACGCTTCGATCGGCGCTACGCCACGGATCGCAGTTGGATCATGCGCCTGCCCCAAGAGGACTTCTGCCAGGTGTTGAATGTACCGTCAGCACGCAAGTACGAGAGCCATGGTGGACCGGGCATTGCTGACATCATGACGACCCTGCTGGGATCGGCCACGCCGGAGCAGGATCGGTACCTGTTTATGAAGTCTCAGGTGTTGTTCTGGCTGCTGGCTGCCACTGATGGCCATGCCAAGAATTTCTCGGTGTTTATCGAACCTGAAGGGCGTTTCCGGCTTACACCGTTTTACGACATCCTTTCCATGTATCCTGCATTTGGTGGTAAAGGATTACATCCCCGTGATGCCAAGTTGGCCATGGGGCTTACTGCAACCAAGGGCAAAAAATACGCGATAGAGCAGATATTTCCTCGCCATTTTTATCAAACGGCCAAGGCGATTGGTTTTGAACAAGTGCAGATGGAAAAAATCATCAGCGAGCTGACGGATAATCTGGATGAGGTAATATCAATCGTTCGTCAGCAATTGCCTGATACATTTCCCACTGAGATTGCAGATTCAATTTTGGGTGGACTCAGTTCGAAAGCGCAACGCTTAAAACGATAATTGACCAATGTGACAAATGCCTCTTGCATCGCCCCAAACGAGCCTCTATCGAGGCTCATTTTTTTTTGCGTACGAGCGAGTGAATGATCCATTTTAGATCAAAAAAACAACTAAAAATGCAGAAGCCTGAAGTGCTAATTTTGGCAACATAAAATTTCCTCAGCTAACCTAGACAGACTTAACGGCAATAAGACATTGATTTTAAAGTATTATATTTATTTGATGTTTGACGTATTCTGATGACATTTTAACTCTATTAACAGGTACGGCCTTCTAAGCCGTGGGTCGCAGGTTCGAATCCTGCAGGGCGCGCCATCGATACTGATGAGTTTGATTGCTGTATCGAAGGCAGATTTCAGTGGTGGCTGTAGCTCAGTTGGTAGAGTCCCGGATTGTGATTCCGGTTGTCGTGGGTTCGAGCCCCATCAGCCACCCCATTATTCCCCTCCAGGCTGGGATCAGCCTGATGAGACAGCAGCACGCTGTCTGTTTGGACCGGCCACTGGCCGGTCTTTTTGTTTCTGCGCCGTCCGCTTTTTGGCGCAACGCCCCCACCCCATCCTCTGGCGCTCGGCGTCCTGCTCAGGACGCAATCCGGACCGCCGTCACAAAAATGGGGTTTTCTGCCCCGCTCAAGACAAGCCCTCCTCATGCCATGACCCAGCGCAAGTCCAGGTCTGATCCCTCGTGTTATGGATAAAAAGATTGATAACACGGCTGCCAGGGCGCTCCTTCCTTCTCTTATCCCTTGTCCAGGAGCAGCCAAATTCGATGGCACCGATTCATCTTTTCGTAATACGGTCATCCCATCCTTAATCAATTAGCTGAAATATAAGGAGTTATTGATAACCCCCCGATGCCGGTCCAAGGCCCAACCTGTCACATGCCCCGCCGGTTGCAGGAAAAGTTCCCATACTGAGTTGTCTGCATTGCACATGACTGCCAAGGAGAGACAGAGATGAGTGAAGAAAGCAAATGCCCCTTCAACCACACCGCCGGCGTCGGCAGAACCAATCGAGATTGGTGGCCGAACCAGTTGCGGCTGGATCTGCTGCATCAGCATTCCCCCGGCGCCGATCCCATGGACAAGGACTTTGACTACGCCAAGGCCTTCGCCAGCCTGGATTACAAGGCACTCAAGAAAGATCTGGTCAAGCTGATGACGGATTCCCAGGAGTGGTGGCCGGCGGACTTCGGTCACTACGGCCCCCAGTTCATCCGCATGACCTGGCATGCTGCGGGCACCTATCGCACCACCGACGGTCGCGGTGGCGGCGGCCGTGGCCAACAGCGCTTCGCCCCCCTCAACAGCTGGCCTGACAACGTCAACATCGACAAGTCCCGTCGCCTGCTCTGGCCCATCAAGCAGAAATACGGCAACAAGATCTCCTGGGCCGATCTGCTGATCCTCGCCGGCAACGTCGCCCTGGAGACCATGGGTTTTCGCACCTTCGGCTTTGGCGGTGGGCGGCCCGACGTGTGGGAGCCGGATCAGGACGTCAACTGGGGGGATGAAATTGCCTGGCTCGGGGTCGATCCCGATCGGGTCAAGGGCGATCGCGAGCTTACGGCCCCCTTCGGGGCCACCCACATGGGCCTCATCTACGTCAACCCGGAAGGGCCCAACGCCAGCGGTGACTACATGGAGGCTGCCAAGGACATCCGTTCCACCTTCGGTCGCATGGCCATGAACGATGAAGAGACGGTCGCCCTTATCGCCGGCGGCCACACCTTCGGCAAGGCCCACGGCGCCGCGCCCGAATCCCACAAGGGGCCAGAGCCGGAAGCCGCGCCTCTGGAGGCCCAGGGCCTCGGCTGGATGAGCGACTACGGCAGCGGCCATGGCAAGGATACCGTCTCGAGCGGGCTCGAAGTGATCTGGACCAAGACACCGGCCCTGTGGAGCAACAACTTCTTTGAAAACCTGTTCAACTACGAGTGGGAGCTGACCAAGTCGCCAGCCGGCGCCAAGCAGTGGGTGGCCAAGGATGCCCCGGAGATCATTCCCGATGCGCACATCCCGGGCAAGTTCCACAAGCCGACCATGCTCACTACCGACCTGACCCTGCGCTTTGACCCCGAGTTTGGCAAGATCTCCCGCCACTTCTACGAGGATCCGCAGGCCTTCGCCGATGCCTTCGCCCGCGCCTGGTTCAAGCTGACCCACCGTGACATGGGCCCCATCGCCCGCTACCTGGGGCCGGAGGTACCCAAAGAGGAGCTGATCTGGCAAGACCCCATCCCCGCCGTCAATCATCCCCTGATCGATGACAAGGACGTGGCCCTGCTCAAGGAGAAGATCCTGGCGGCCTCCCTGTCCGTAGCCGAGCTGGTGTCGACCGCCTGGGCTTCCGCGTCCACCTTCCGTGGCTCCGACAAGCGTGGCGGCGCCAACGGTGCCCGCATCCGCCTGGCTCCGCAAAAGGAGTGGGCCGTGAACCAGCCTGCCCAGCTTGCGAAGGTGCTTCAGGCCCTCGACGGGATACAGCAGACCTTCAACGCTTCCGCCACCGGCGGCAAGCGGGTATCCCTCGCCGACCTCATCGTGCTGGCGGGCGGCGTGGGGGTCGAGCAGGCCGCGAAGAGAGCCGGTGTCGCCGTGACCGTGCCCTTCACTCCGGGCCGGATGGATGCCTCCCAGGCCCAGACCGATGTGGACTCCTTCGCGGTGCTCGAGCCCCTCGCCGATGGATTTCGCAACTACGCGGGCGAGTGCGCGGGCTTCGCGGAGACCATGCTGATCGACAAGGCGCAGCTGCTCACCCTGAGTGCCCCCGAGATGACGGTACTGGTGGGCGGCATGCGGGTGCTCGGCACCAACGCGGGCAACTGCCACGGGGTCTTTACCGCCGCCCCGGGTACCCTCTCCAACGACTTCTTCGTCAACCTGCTCGACATGGGCACGGAGTGGAAGCCGGCGGCGGGCAGCCAGGGAGTCTATGAAGGCCGTGATCGCCAGAGCGGCAAGGTGAAGTGGACCGGAACCCGGGTCGATCTGGTGTTCGGTTCCAACTCCCAGCTGCGCGCCCTGGCGGAGGTCTACGCCAGTGCGGATGCCAAGGAGAAGTTCGTGAAGGACTTCGTGGCGGCCTGGACCAAGGTGATGAATCTGGATCGCTTCGACCTCGCCTGAGGCTAAAGCACTGCTCGACCACCAAGCCCGGTATCACTACCGGGCTTTTTTATCGATGCTAAAGGGGAGTCCCATCCCTCCCCTTTGAGTGCTGCCATCGACCAACCCGCAAGGGGAGATGGCCAATGCCCCCAGCCCCGGGAAACCAGGAAATACCCCAGCAGGGCCTGACGCGCTCACCTTCATGGGCACAACCCCATTTCAATGAGTGGACATGATCGCCGTCCCATGAAATGTTCACGTATGACACTCAGGCCCGAGTCTTCACAAGAATCCTTCTATAGTCATCGGGATAGAATTGAAGCGACCCACATCAGCAAGGATGTTTAAATGCCAATTACACGCAGAGAGTTTTACAAGCTAGCACTGGGATCCGCCGTCGGTCTGACGACATTGAGACTTCCGACTCCGGCGTTTGCCGAAGGGTTGTCACTGAAGACACCACTGCGCCATGGCGCCGGCCAACCAGGTGAAACCGAGAGTGGCCTGCCGCCAGCGGGCTCCGTCAGCTCGGTCGAAGATTTTGAGTACCAGATCAAGTACCAGCGGGCCTTCGAGGCTGTCTTGTGGAACATGCCGGCGGTCGCCATCTACAGCTTCCGGCGCGCCGCCTTCGACAATCTGGGTCTCAAAGACAACGACATCATCGCCTATGCCAAGCCTGCCACCCCGCATCTCGAGGCCATCACGGCCAACAGCACCACCCCCTACATCACGGCCTTCACCGACTTGCAACACGGCCCCACCGTGCTGGAAGTGCCCGCTGCGGGCCCGGATGGCAGCCTGTATGGGCAGATTGTCGATGCCTGGCAATTCACCATCGCGGATGTGGGCCCGGCAGGGCTCGACCAAGGCAAGGGCGGCAAGTTTTTGCTGACGCCCCCCGGCTACAGCGAGCCGATCCCGGCCGGCTATCTGCATGTTCCTTCCCCGAATTATCGCGTGGCGTTTGCCTTTCGCTCTGTGCCAGCGCCCGGCAAGTCGACGAACGATGCCTATCACTACTCCAAGCGCCTGCGCATGTACTCTCTCTCCGAGGCGAGCAATCCGCCGACCCAGCGCTTCGTCGATCCGGGCAACAAGCGCTACCCGACCCTGCCCTACTACGACGAGCGTCACTTCGACGACCTGCATGCAGTGGCCAGCGTCGAACCCGTGCGCGAGCAGGACAAGGTGATGATGGGGATGCTCACCTCCCTTGGCATAGGTCGCGGCACCTCATTCAACCCGGATGAGAAAACCCGCAAGGCGATGCGCCAGGCGGCCATCGATGCCTGGTTCTACATGCAGCATTGGTATGACAATTTCCCGAAGGAGAAACGCTACTGGCCTGACAGGCACTACGCCTCCCTCTTGCAGAGCGATGACAACAAGACCTTCACCTTCACTTATGAGGATCGCATCGACCTCATCAATCGCGCCGCCGAGTACTTCTGGTGTACCTATATGCCCAAGGCGCTGAGCGATACCCCGGCCACCCAGTACCTGATGTGCCTCGCGGACAACAACGGCAAACTGCTGGAAGCCGGTCAGCTCTACAAGCTCACCATCCCGGCCAAGATGCCGGTCAAGCAGTTCTGGGCACTGACGGTCTACAACCGCGACACCATGTCCTTTATCTACAGCGAGAGCGGGCGCACCACCCTCTCCTCCTACGATCTCGACAAGATGGCCAAGAATCCGGACGGCAGCATCACCCTCTACGTGGGCCCGACCGCCCCGCCAGGCAAGGAAAACAACTGGATCCCGACCAGTGGCAAACGCCCGCTGCCGGCCATGCGTTTCTATGGCCCGACCGACGAATTAAACCACAAGACCTTCAAGCTGGCGGATTTCGAGCGCGCATAAACCATGAACAGGAGTGGAGCACTTATGAGAAAGCTATCCCTTGCGGCAGTGTTATGTATCGCAGCCATGCCTGCCATGGCACAAATCACTGATAAAATGGCACAAGATGCCTATATCTACGGCTATTCCATGGATGAGGCCTACAAGTTCTTCTATGAAACGGCGGTCAAGACCGACACCCCGCTGAACCGCTTCCAGAACATTCGCCACCTGGCGGACGATACCTACACCGATCACCCGACCATCAACAACGATACCCTGCACCTGCAGGGCTGGTTGGATCTCAGTGCGGAGCCGGTGATCATCAGCGTGCCGGACATGGACAAGGGCCGTTACTGGATCCTGCACACCATGGACATGGGCCATTACACCACCTCGATGATCGGCTCCCGCACCCACGGCACCAAGGGGGGTCACTTCATGTTTGCCTCCCGTAGCTGGAAAGGCGAGACGCCGGCCAGCGTCACCGAGGTGATCCGCGTCGACTCCGACATCCTCAAAGTGATGGGCCGCATCATGGCCACCAGCAAGGACGACGAGAAGGTCGCCCTTGGCTACATGGATGACTGGAACGTGCGCACCCTGTCGGCCTATCTCGGCCAGCCTGGGCCCAAAGCCACCGAGCACCAGTGGCCGGATCCGGCGAGCACCAACTGGTTGCAGCGGGTCAACTTCGTGCTGTGTCAGGGGGACATGGGCACCGCCGACAAGCACTGGCTGGCGCAGTACAAGGAGACGGGCCTCGCGCCCTGCAACACCAAGCTGAGCGCGGCGCAAATGGCCGCGGCGAAGCAAGGCGAGAAACAGGGCTTGGCCTATCTCAACGCGCTCCTGCCCAAGATGACCAGCTCGGAAGGGCTGCTCGGCACCCGGGCTGAGCTTCAAAACCAGAAGCGCGATCTGTTCGCCGAAGGCACCCTGATCGGACAATGGGGACTACCGCCGGAAGAGTCCGTCTATCTACAGGCACTCAAGGGATCCGATGGCCAGAGCATCAACGGCGCCAACGGCAAGCAATACCGCATGCATTTCAAGGCGCCCGAGGTCAGCCAGTTCTGGTCCTTCACCGTCTACGGCACGGATAACAAGCTGATGGCCCATAACACCATCAACCGCCACAGCCGTGGGGATCGCACCCTCAAGCCGGGCCCGGATGGTATGTACACCATAGAGCTCAGTGCCAAGGGGGATGCCAGCAACCCGAACTGGCTGCCCATTCCGGAGAAGGATGCCTACATCATCATGCGGCTGTATGGGCCGAACAAAGCCATTCGCGAAGGCAAGTACCCGATGCCGGTGCTGGAAGTAGTGAAATAGCGGTGAAATAAGGCACATGGGCTCACCGCGCTGGCTGGCAGACAAAATCCGAGGGGGGATGGCAAACTAAGGCAGCGTCTGAGCGGTACCAGGCAGAACAGCCAAAACAAAAAACCGACCATCAGGTCGGTTTTTCTTATTGCGGATAAGGGCGGGATCCACGGCTCGACAACTCAGTGTCGACATGTCACACCAGCCTTGTCAGGGGAAGATATTACACTGCCTTTACATTAAAAAACCTGCATAGCCACATAGTTAAATGGCACTTTGCGGTATCAATAACAGGTTTTATTTAATCAAGGCAGCATATTGAATCACCCAGTTATAGTGTCCCGCCGTTGCTGGCGATGACCTGGCGATACCAGTCGAAGCTGCGCTTCTTGCTGCGCGCAAAGCTGCCGCTGCCGTCGTCGTTCTTGTCCACGTGGATAAAGCCGTAGCGCTTGCTGTACTCCCCTGTGGTGAAGGAAACGCAGTCGAGACATCCCCAGGGGGTGTAGCCCATGACATCCACCCCGTCTTCGACGATGGCGAGCTTCATCTGCTCGATATGGGCGCGCAGGTAAGCGATGCGGTAGTCATCGTCTATCTCTCCCCGCTCGTCTTTCTGATCCCGCGCCCCGAAGCCGTTCTCGACGATAAACAGCGGCTTCTCGTAGCGGCCATAGAGCAGGTTCAGGGTGTAACGCAGCCCCACCGGGTCGATTTGCCAACCCCATTCTGAGGCCTTCACATGGGGGTTGGGTACACTGCCCTCGAAGCCCGACAAGGCGGTGCCCGTGCCGGCGCCGTGGGCCCGCACCGCGTTGCTCATGTAGTAGCTCAGCCCGATGTAATCGGCGCAGCCCGCCCGCAGCGTCTCCTCATCCCCCGCTTCCATGACAATCTCATAGCCCTTGCGTTGCCACTCCTTGCGGATATAGGCGGGGTAATGGCCGCGCATGTGAACGTCCCCGAACAGGAAGCGCTCGCGCATGGCGATTTCCGCATACATCACATCGTCCGGGTGGCAGGAGTAGGGGTAGAGGGGCACCATGGCCAGCATGCAGCCGATCTGCAAGCCCGGGTTGATCTCATGGCCCAGACTGACCACCTTGGCGCTCGCCACGAACTGATGGTGCAGCACCTGGTACATACACTCTTCCGGGTTCGGCTCCTGGTTGTAGATGACCCCGGAGCAGCAGTAGCCAAACAGCGGCACCTTCCAGTTGCGCTGGTTGTTGATCTCGTTGAAGGTCATCCAGTATTTGACCTTGTGCTGGTAGCGGCGCAGCACCACCTCGCTAAAGCGCACGAAGCAGTCCAGCACGGTGCGGCTCTTCCAGCCGCCGTATTGGGTCACCAGGTGGTTCGGCATCTCGAAGTGGGAGAGCGTGATGACAGGCTCGATGCCGTGGCGCAGCAGCTCGTCGAACATGTCGTCATAAAAACGCAGCCCCGCCTCGTTCGGCTCGGCCTCATCCCCCAGCGGGAAGATGCGCGACCAGGCGATGGAGGTGCGAAAACACTTGAAGCCCATCTCGGCAAACAGTGCGATGTCGTCTCTGTAGCGGTGGTAGAAATCCACCGCCTCGTGGTTGGCGTAGCGATGACCGGCCTCAATCTTGTCGGTGATGACGCGCTCCACCCCGTGGGCGCCGCTGGTGAGCACATCGACGATGCTGAGCCCCTTGCCGCCCTGATCCCAGCCCCCTTCTACCTGGTGGGCGGCGACCGCCCCCCCCCACAGAAAGTCTTTCGGTAATGCGTTGTTCATGACTTGTCGCTCCTTATACGGCTTTGGATGTCAGCGGCTGGGGTTGGCTTATTTCGGCATCTGTCTGAAAGCCCGCCATCCAGGAGAAGATGACGCCCAGGGTAAAGGCTACGCCGATGGAGAGCAGGAAGCCCAGGAACTGCGCCATGTGGCCCTCTTTGAAGAACACCGGCAGCACGGCGATGCCGGGGATGCAGTAACTCCAGGAGACCGCGTTGAAGGCTCCCGCGACCGTACCACCGATGGCACCGGCCAGGCAGCCGCAGATGAGCGGGCGTTTGAAGCGCAGGGCCACCCCGTAGATGGCGGGTTCGGTGATGCCAAACAGGGCGGTCACGCCGGCCGAGAGGGTCACGCTTTTCAGCTCGGGATCCTTGGCCTTGAAGTAGACCCCGAACACGGCGCCGGCGATGCCGAACACGGCGGAGGCTTGCAGGCCGGTAAAGGTGTCATAGCCCAGGGTGGCGTAGTTGCCCACCGTCACCGGGGTGATGCCCCAGTGCACGCCGAGGGTCACCAGGGGTGTCCAGACAGCCCCCACCACGAAGCCGGCGATGGACGGGCTCAGGTGATAGAGGGTGTTGTAGATGCCACCGATGGCGCCGCCGATGAGGTTGCCGATGGGGCCGAAGGCCAGCAGGGTCAGGGGCACCATGATGGCGAGGCAGAACATGGGGGTGAAGAGGTTGCGTACCACCACCGGCAGGATCCGCTCGAAGAAGCGCTGCACATAGGACATGGCCCACACCATCAGGATGATGGGGATCACCGAGGCCGTGTAGCTCAGGTACTGCACCGGCAGACCGAGGAAGCTGAGCGGCGCGCTGTTAAGGGGAACCCCCACCAGGTTGACGATGGCCTCGTTGATGGCCGGGTTCTCCATCGCCGACTGCATCAGCGCTTGCACCGCCGGATCCGCGGAGTTTGCCAGGATGATTTTGTTCGCGGTCAGCATGTTCATGTAATCGGGCGACACCAGGGCGCAGGCGGCGATCACGGCGGTGAAGGGGTTCACGTTGAACTTCTTGGCCGCGGTGAAGGCGACCATCACCGGCAGGAAGGTAAAGCCGGTCCAGGAGACGAAGTTGAGGATGCGGAAGGTGCCGCTGGCGGTGTCCATCCAGCCGATGGCGGCGAAGAAGGAGATGAGCCCCTGCAACACGCCGCAGGCGGCCAGTGGGTAGAGGAAGGGGGCGAAGATGCTGGAGATGATGTCCATCAGGTGGTTCACCATACCCACCTTGGGGGCGTCGACCACGGCGTTTTCGTCGATCTGCACCCGTTTTTGCACTTCCCGATAGGCATCCCCGACGTGGTTGCCGATCACCACCTGCAGCTGACCGCTGGACTCGATGACGGTGATGACCCCTTGCACCCGTTTCAACACCTCCTTGTCGACCCGTCCCATCTCTTTTAGGACAAACCGCAGCCGGGTGGCACAGTGGGTGACGCTGATGACGTTGCTGTCACCACCAATCAACTCGACGATCTGTTTCGCCGAGTCCGCATAGTTTATTGCCATAATGATCCTTCCCTGCCATTTATTAATTAATATCGAAACAATTCAAATGTTATGAATCGATGGTAGGGAAAGCATTCATCCTTGTCACGATATAACAAAATACCCGCTTTGTTACTTGTTACATAAAAGACACACCCTGTGACACCTCGGCACTTATCTTGTTTGCCAACTGGCGACCGATGGATTCGATGATATAAATCACCGGCACCTGGGTGGTAATATCATATTCATTGTCGACCACCAGCCTGGCCGCATGATATGAAATATTGAAATCCGCCATCTGGGCCAGGGTGGATTTATTATTGCTGGTAATAGTGATGAGCTTGCAGTGATGAAACAGAAACTGCTTCGCCAACTTGATTATCTCGGTGGTCTCCCCGGAGACCGAGAGCACGATCGCCACCGCCTGTTTGTACATGTCGGTGTTGACCGGGTAGTAGGGATCATCGATGTGGTTGCTGAACTTGCCGATGTTGGAGAAGAAGCGCGCCCCGTAGCGCCCCAGCGTGCCCGAGCTGCCCGCCCCCACGAAGATCACCCGCTCGGCCCCCGCGATCTGCTCGGCGGCGCTCGCGATCAAGGCGTCGAATTCGTCATTGTTGATGCTCTTGAAAAAAGAGAGGAACTCGTTGGCACCGTGTGGCAGCGATATTTCGCCGCGCTTCTCGGCATTCATTTTTAGATAGGCTTTGAATTCCGCATAACCGCTGCAATTCATCTTCTTACAAAATCGCAATATGGTGGCGGTCGACACATCACAGGCTTCGGCCAATTCCCTGACCGTCATATAGATAACCGTCTGATGGTTCTTTATTACATAGTTATATACCTTGAACTCGAAGGCATTTAATGTTGAGACCAACTGATTATTAAACATGGTAATTCACCGAGCGCAGCCGCGTCCTTATTCAGGATGATGTCACGCAGTGTAACAAAAGGAGTGACCCGGTCGAGGAAGGATAAATCTAAACGCTCGAACTGTGATTACTATCACAATCACGCCGGCAAGATTTTCGCGTATCTGCCCATGGCTTCGATGAGAGAAGGAATATTTAGGCTCTGCATGGAGCCTAAATTTTTAGCGAATGTCATTGTGTCTATTAGTGGCACGCAATATCAGGTTATCGGTGAGCAACCCCTCCATGGGATCAGCAAGTCCCGCGATGCCAGCAGAGGGTGAGCGTATTTGTACGCTTCGCCCCCAAGGCGCCTGAGCACATGGTGCCGCGATCACGGTGCAGCCGTATGCCTCGAAATGGCTCATGAGGACGGCGTACTGTCGGTAGTCCAGCTCACTGTATTGCAGGAAGGGGTAGACGCCAGGGATTCCATCTTGTCGTCATTGCTGAACGCACCTTCCATCGCGACCCTGTTTGTGAAACCGGGCCGCGTGGCGATCCCTGCCGAGCAATTTGATGCCTATGAGATGGCAACGGATGAGCTGCCTGTCGACTAAGGGCTGCCCCGGGAGTACAAGTACAGAAATGTCCCCTCTATCTCCAAGCTGAAGAGATAACACCGTGACGGGAATAAGGGTGTGTACGGCTGGCTCAGAAAGCAAAAAACCGACCCTGAGGTCGGTTTTTCTAATTTGGTGCTGGGTCGGGATTGACTCGCACCATCCCTGGCGCTCGCCCTGCGGGCAGCCTTCGGCTGTCCAAGCGGGCTAGTCCACCCGCCTGTCGATACCGGGTAGAGACCAGATTGCCGGCTACCGGAAAAACAAAAGGCCCCGTCTTGCGACAGGGCCTTTTGTTTTATTTGGCGGTGAGGGAGGGATTCGAACCCTCGATACGTTGCCGTATACACACTTTCCAGGCGTGCTCCTTCAGCCACTCGGACACCTCACCAAATTTTTACTTCTTTGAAGTGGCTTTCGGAGCACGCTACGCGTGCTTTCTTGCCGACTTCGTCGGTGGGCAGCTACTCGGACATCCCACCAAATTTTGGTCTGTGGTTTAACGTGTTCAGCCAACACGGGTTCACTGCGCTGTTGCGCCGGAACGGGGCGTAATTTAGGGGAAAGCCCCGCCGCCGTCAACGGCTTTTTAGCCGCAGCGAACCGTTCGCACATTAAACGCACAGTTCAGGTGCTGAAGTCAGTGAACGGATTCCGGTGCGACCTGGATTTCCGGCAGATTGAGGAAGCCAAGGCGTTCACATTCGGAAACCACTTCATGGGTGGCTGCCGTGGTGCTTTCAACGAACAGCAGGAACTGCTCGACGGTGAGACCCGCCTTGGTAAAGACGGTGTGACCCACAACGAGGCGTGGCAGGTTGTCATCGATGATGTCGAGGAACACCTTGAGGGACGGATATTGCATGTTGAGACGACCCAGTTCGGCCACCAGGGGCAGTAGCGATGAGGGGCGCACCTCCAGCTCGGATGAGAACAGCAGCCCTTCCTCTTCCACGAAGATCCGGCTCTCCTGGATGCCCTCGACGGACTGCAGGGAGACCATGTGGATGCCATGACACTGATCGCACACATAGTGCTCGATCCGGGCCTGTTGCAACCAACGCATTATCATTTCAGAGCTGGGGATATTCATCATTTTCACGACACGGTAGAGATCAAGGGGCGCAGTCTAAACCAATTTTCAGACAACCAAAAGCACACAGGCCGGATCCCCGTCGTCTCGCTTCTTTTTGACAGGCCCTGTGCCTATACTCAGCCATTCTCGTAGCGCACTCGCCTCCAAAGAGCCCGATGACCATCCAAGAAAAGTATCGCCTGCACCTCAAATCCCTCTCGGATGAACTGCTCGCCCTGCAAAAACCCATCCGCATCCTGGATGCCATCAAATGGCCCCGTCACCTGCAAAGCGACTTTCTGGCAAGTGGCGGCAAGGCACTGCCCGCCATCGACAGGCACTTCTATGAATCCCTCCCCCTGGGGTTCGATCCCCGCAACAAGTACCTTGAGCTCAAGGAGTTGAGGGACAGGATCCGCCGGCGCCTCGGCCCCCAGGACGATCTCGGCCGGATCCTGCAAGAGACGGTGGATCAGTACATGGTGGTCATCGAGATGCTGCGCCAGCGCGGGCAGCCGGACTTTCAGCGCTACAGTCAGCGGCTCTACGGCTCGGCAAGCGATCACCTGCGCGGGGATCGCAAGACCCTGAAGGAGCTGGGGGCCAGATTGTGCGACATCTTCTCCCTGCCCGGCGCCCGCCATCTGGTGCGCCCCTACCCCAAGGAGTTCGAGGGGGAAGCCGCGGTGGCGAGGTTGCAAGGCAAGCTGTCGAGCTACTTCAGCGACGGCACAGTCCAGGTCAAGCTCAGCGATGGCATCGTCTCCGATGCCGCCGCCGGGGGGGATTACATCAAGCTCAACTCCCACGCCCGTTTCTCGGAACTCGATCTGCAGGTGCTGGAGGTACACGAAGGCTGGGTTCACGTCGGCACCACCCTCAACGGCCGCCAGCAATCTTACGCCACCTGGCTCGGTGCCGGCTCGCCCCGCATCACCGCCTGTCAGGAGGGGTTGGCAGTACTCATCGAGACCCTCACGTTCAGCTCCTTCCCGGACAGGGCCAAGCGCATCTCGGATCGGGTCATGGCCATCGACATGGCGGAGCGTGGCGCCGATTTCATCGAGGTGTTCCGCCACTTCGTGGCCAAGGGGGCCAGCGAGCACGACGCCTACAAGATCACCCAGCGGGTGTTTCGCGGAGGCATGGTCGAGGGGGGCGCCTGCTTTACCAAGGATCTCTCCTATGTGAAGGGCTATGTGGAGACGGTGAACTTCATTCGCAGCGCCGTGCTGGAGGGGGTGCCGGAGATCCTGCCCATGCTGTTCGTCGGCAAGGTGACCCTGGACGACATCCCCGTGCTCTATCAGCACTATCTGGAGGGGCTCATCGACGCCCCCCGCTACCTCCCTCCCATGTTTCGCGACCTCACCGGGCTCTACGTCTGGTTCGGCTTCGCCTCCGGCATGTCCCTGGTGGACATAGGCCGGGTACAACAGCATTTTCGCCAGCTCTTCCACCGCCTGCCGGCGGCCGACCCCATCATCGCCCCTGTCGACATCGAGATCGACTGACTCCCATAGACAAAGAGGACGCCAGATGGGCGCCCTCTTTGATGTCCAGGCTGCACGAGCCAGCCACGGGTTACTTGAAGGCCCGCCCTTCCAGATAGTGCTTGCGGCAGAGCGACACATAGCGATCGTTGCCGCCGATCTCCACCTGCTCACCGTCGCGCATCACCTGCCCCGCCTCGTTGACCCGCGAGTTCATGTGGGCCTTGTTGCCGCACCAGCAGATGCTTTTTAGCTCCTCGAACTTGTCCGCCAGACAGAGCAGGTGGTAGGAGCCGGGAAACAGTTCGCCGCGAAAATCGGTCTTGAGACCATAGGCAATCACCGGAATGTCCTGCTCGTCGACGATGCGGGCGAGCTGGTAGACCTGCTCACGGGTCAGGAACTGCGCCTCGTCAACGATGAAGACATCGATGTGCCGCTTTGCGTGGCGCGCCTTGACCATCTCGAAGAGATCGCAGCTGTCGCTGAACACCTCCACTTTCAGCTCAAGACCGACCCTGGCACTGATGACGCCGGCACCGAAGCGATCGTCGATGGCGGGCGTCATGGCCAGCGGATACATGCCACGCTCCAGATAGTTGAAGTGGGCCTGGATGAGCTGGGTCGATTTGCCTGAGTTCATGGTGGCAAATTTGTAGTGCAGTGAAGCCATGATGGGGTTCCGAAACGGGAGTGATGGGGCGCATGCTAACCAAAGCCCCTGCCAAAACCAAGGGGCCCGCAGGCCCCTTGTTCTCTTATGCAACTGCCACGGCGCTATACGCCCGGGCTTTGCGCAAATGGTAACCGGAGAAGATCAGGAACCAGAGCCCGCTCACGGTGAAACCGGCCAGCGCGGAGTGCATCAGCCCCATCACCAGGTAGCCGAGCGCAGCGCCAAAGGCGATGGCCAGGGCATAGGGCAGCTGGGTCATCACGTGATCGATGTGATGGCAACCGGCCCCGGTGGCAGACAGGATGCTGGTGCTGGAGATGGGGGAGCTGTGATCCCCGAACACGGACCCTGCCAGTACGGCGGCCAGCATGGGCAGCATCAGACTGATGTCGCTGGCGGCCGCCATGTCGCCGGCCAGCGGCAGCATGATGCCGAAGGTACCCCAGCTGGTGCCGGTGGCAAACGCCATGGCGCAGGAGAGCACGAAAACCACGGCGGGCAGCACTTCCACCGACAGATTGCCATTGGCCAGGGAGGCCAGGTATTTGCCGGTTTCCACATCGCGCACCACGGCGCCGATGGTCCAGGCGAACAGCAGGATGTTGATGGCGGGCAGCATGGCCATGATCCCCTGCGGAGCCGCTTTCATCCAGTTGCTTGCCCCCAGCTTGAGGCGCATGGCCAGACCGATGGAGACCACCAGGCTGCACAGGGCACCATAGACCAGGGAGGAGCCGACATTGGTGTTCTCGAAGGAGCCGAGCACGCTGAACGGCAGCCCCTTGTCGGCCAGCACCGCAGCCCCGGAGTCAATCATGAAATAGACGGTGGCCAAGGTCAGGGTCAGGATGGGCAGCACCATGTCAATCATGCCGCCATTGCTCTCCTCCGGGCTCTCCATGTCGAGCCCGATGGGGCGCCCCTTGGACTCGTCCCACAGCTTGCCCTCCAATGCCCACTGCTCATGCTGACGCATGGGGCCGATGTCGAGCTGGAAGGCGATCACCACCAGCACCATGATCAGGGTGAACACCGCATAGAGGTTCATGGGGATCATCTCGACGAAGGCGGAGATGGGGCTCTGGTCGGTCAGACCATGAGCCGCCATGATGCCGCCGACGAGGGCGATGATGTAGGCCCCCCAGGAGGAGACCGGCATCAGCACGCAGACCGGCGCGGCGGTGGAGTCCAGCAGATAGGCCAGCTTGGCGCGGGAGATCTGGAAGCGATCGGTCACCGGACGGCAGATGGCCCCCACCGACAGACTGTGGAAGAAGTCGTCGATGAAGAAGGCGAACACCATCAGACCGGTCAGGGACTTGGCACCCTTGCGGGTCTTGGCGCGGCGCTCCGCCCACTCGGCAAACGCCCGGGTCGCACCGGAGACGCTCATCAGGCTGATGAGGCCGCCCAGCAGCAACATGAAGAGGATCATGTTGACGTTGTCACGATTGAGCGCACCGTCGACCCAGAAGATCCTGAGCACGGTGTCGAGCATGTAATGCAGGGACGCAAGGGGAGAAAACTGGTTGAGCAGCAGGCTGCCTGCGACTATGCCCACCCCCAGCGACACCAGGACGCGGCGGGTGATGATCGCCAGCGCAACGGCCAGCAGGGGGGGAACGACGGACCAACCGGAGTCGGCGTAATGAACGATGTCCATGATCTCTTTGCACCTAAAGACAACAGGTGGAGATCTACCGAGAGGATCAAAGAAACAAAACCCATGGGGAGGGTATACTCCTCAGCCCCTTCAGGTAGCGCTCCATAGTGGATGACTATGGCAGTCCTGCACCTATTAGATGCAGAACCAGCAACCCGGTATGATGGCCTGGTCACTTCGGCGCCGACTCCTTTCATCGAGCATCGCAGGCATCACCCTCCGCTCGGTTACTCATAGGCAGCGCGCCTCTACTTAAAGGTATTCGCGCCACATTTTATCGAGCCGCCGGGTGATAGCAAGTTTTTTGATTAAATTTCAAGGTTTCTGTGGCACCCACATCTTCAAAGATAGTCAAATGGTTCATCAAAGACTCTACTGGCGATATTTTCATCTGACATGAACCCATTCGAAGATGCTGGCCCGTCAAACGGATAAAAATATCCTTCATATCTATTTCAAGACTTAATTTATCAGCCTAATTAATTATTTGGGCAGGCTTGACTTGGTGCCAAACACCCCTATAAATTATCGAAAAACCAGTTCTTCCCTTAATATTTTGCTCGCGTGGTAGCCAATATGAACGAATTTCTGAAAGTGCTGTTGAATATCCGTAGCCTGCGTGCAGTTTGCCGCGATTTGACGCTGGAACAACTGGAAGAAGGCTTGGAAAAGCTCTCCGCCATCGTCGATGAACGTCGACAAGATGAATCCGCCGAACGCCAGGCCCGTGAAGAGCATCAAAAGAAAATTGCCGAATATGCCGAAATGCTGAGGGCCGCAGGGATCGATCCCGCCGAATTGGTCAACACCGTGGTTCCCGAGAATACCAAGGTCAGCAAACGTGCGCCCCGCCCCGCCAAATATCGTTATCTTGACAATGGCGTGGAAAAAACCTGGACCGGTCAGGGCCGCATGCCCTCGGTCATTGCCAAGGCCGTTGCTGAAGGCAAATCTGTGGAAGCCTTTGCCATCTGACTGCAATATCAGGCCCCTTTCCACAGCAATAAAAAACCTCGCAAGGCGAGGTTTTTTATTGCTGCTTCGAGCGGTGGTCAGCCTCTGTCAGCCGCCTTGACCCAGAGGATCTCCGGGGTACCCGACGATACCAGCAGGTATCTGGCGATGGTGAAAAACCAGTCGCTCAGCCGGTTGAGGTAGGGCAAAACGGCCGGATTCACCCGCTCTACGCGGCTCAACCCAAGCAGCAGGCGCTCACAGCGACGGGTCAGGGTACGCACCACATGTGCCTGGGCCGCCGCCCGCGAACCGCTCGGCAAAATAAAATTGCGCAGCACCGGCAACCCGGCACTGTAGGCATCGATCTGTTGCTCGAGCCTGTTCGTCCAAGCCTCATTCACCTGCCACAGCGCATCCGTTTGCGATTCACTGGAAAATGCCAGCTCCCCGCCCAGATCAAACAGCTCCTGCTGCAACAATATGAGATCGGCCAGGAGTGTGCTCTCCCCGACGGGTATTTCAGCCATCAACAAGCCTATTTGGGAATTCAGCTCGTCGATGGCGCCATAGGTCTCGACACGTTTATCGTCTTTGGCCAAGGAAGTGCCATCGGCCAGTCGCGTGAGCCCCTTGTCCCCTTGCCTTGTATATATTCTCATTCTGACATCCTGTTAATAATGGGAATAATCATGGACTCGAGTCCATTGAGCTTTACCTCGTAGGCCAGTGCCAGAGACTGGCCCAGGATACCGGCCGGAAAACCGCTTCGCGCCATCCATACCAGATAGGGTTCGGGAATATCGATGATGCGCCGCCCCTTGTATTTCCCGTAAGGCATCTTGCTGGCCAGCATCAGCAAGATGCGCTCATCGCTGAGTCCATCCATATCAATCGATATTCAGGTATTTATGGGTCTGGATGGAGAGTCGCCAGTTACGGGCGATGCAGGTCGCCATGGCCAGCTCCGTGGCCCTGGCTTTCTGGCTGATGGGTTGCAGCGCAATCATCACATCGGGGCGCAGCCGGGCGGTGGCCAGCAGGGCATCCAGCTCCTCGATATGGTGCTCGGTGGCCACCGGGTGCTTGATCTCGTTGGCCCGCTCCAGTGCAGAGACCAGCACCGGCAACCCACCCTTCATGCCGATCTTGGGGGAAACAGTCACCCAGGTCTGCTCATGGGTCAGCACCTCGCTGGTCCCGCTGGTTTCGATCTGCACCTGATAACCCGATGCCACCAGGGCCGAAGAGAGCTCGCGCAAGTCGTAGAGGCAGGGCTCACCACCGGTCAACACCACGTGACGGGCCCGGTAACCGAGCCGGGTAAAGCTGGCCAGGATATCTTCCGTGCTCATCTTGCTCCAGCCGTCGGACTCATTGGAACGATCGAGCACCTCGCCAGGGGCCACCTCACGCTCGGGGTCCACCACCCAGGTGTGGCGGGTATCGCACCAGGGGCAGCCCACCGGGCAGCCCTGAAGGCGAACGAAGATGGCGGGCAGGCCGGTAAATACCCCCTCCCCCTGGATGGTCTGGAAGATCTCGTTGATTGGGTAGTGCATCTTGGTCACGACTTGCTGCAAAAGGGGCGGATTATACCCCAAACCCGGGCTAGGCACAGGCTCAGGATCCGCTTTTCTCGCCCAGTCCACTCTTCTCGTAAAGTCTGGCACGGATGCCGGTCTTGTCAGCCAGATAGTGATCCAGGCCACGGCGACGCAGCTCGCAGGCCGGACAGGCCCCGCAACCATCTCCCTGGATTCCGTTGTAGCAAGTGAGCGTCTGGTGACGCACGGTATCGAGGTGACCGTAATGATCCGCCAGCGCCCAGGTTTCGGCCTTGTCGAGCCACATCAGGGGGGTTTCGAAGCGGATGGGGCGATCCAGCCCCAGGGAGACCGCCTGATTGAGCGCCTTTACGAAGTCGTCGCGGCAATCGGGATAACCGGAAAAGTCGGTCTCGCACACCCCAGTGATCACCGCTTCGGCACCCACCTGATAGGCATAGATGGCCGCCAGGGTCAGGAACAGGATGTTGCGTCCCGGTACGAAGGTGTTGGGCAGGCCGTTCTCCTGAAGCTCGAAGCTCACCGGTATGTCGTCCCGGGTCAGCGCAGAGATGGCCAGCTCCCCGAGCATGGTCACATCCATTACCTTGTGGGCGGCGATCCCGAGCGCCGTCGCCAGATGGCGGGCGGTGTCAATCTCCGCCCGATGGCGCTGGCCGTAATCGAAGGTGATGGCATGCACTTCGTCATAGCGGGCCTGTGCCTGCACCAGACAGGTGGTGCTGTCCTGCCCACCACTGAAGACCACGACGGCTTTTTTCATGTTTTTCACTCCTCTGGGCAACTCAACGGCGGCGGCCTTGTGCAAAGTCATGCCACTGCCGGTTCAAATGGGTAAACAGGGTCATCAGCGGGGCGAAGCGCTCAGGCTCTCCTTCCCACCGGGACAACAGATGGTAGCCCGCTTCCAGGGTGGACAATGCCTCCTCAAAGGGCTTTTTGCGAATGGAATATTGTCCAGCAATGGCGCCGAGGGAGATCCGCGGCAACCCGAGCAGTGCAGGCGAGCTGTGCAACATGCGATAGGCTTTGCGCCAGGTGCCATCGAGGAGGATGAAGTGGGCTCGCACGGTGCGCCCACTTCTCAGGAGATGCTCCCTTGCCTCTATCAGGGTCAGGGCCTCCTCATCGGGCCACAGCACGTAGCACTGGACAGCGGGGTCGGCAAGCAGGGCATTGAGCCCTTCGTCGTCGGAAAAATCCTCTCCCACATGAATGCGTACATCGGTCAGGGACGCCGCCAGCAACGCAGCCGTCCCCTTGGGGTGACCTACTTCGGCAGGGTGTTGCAGAATATGGAGCGCAGCCAGGTTCGGCACCCGCTGAATATAATCGCACAGGCACGCTTTGAGGGCCCGGGTACAGCGTGTACAGTATCGGCTCTCTTTGTCGTTGGGCTGCTTCATGTTGTCAGGAAAATCGGGTCTGCTCTGGGTCATCGCGCTTTCGCTCGTCACTGCCTTGCTCTTTTTCACCGTGCCAAATCATCAGCTCGCCTTCGATCGCGACCTGATCGCCCAGGGCGAAGGGTGGCGCATCATAACAGGCAATCTGGCACACACCAATGGATGGCACCTGCTGCTCAACCTGAGCGGTCTGGCCGTGCTCTACAGCCTGTTTCAGGAGTACCTGACGGGATGGCGCCTGCCCGTGCTGTTGCTGCTGCTGGGAACGGCGGTCGGACTCGGCATCTGGTGGGGCTGCCCGCAAACCCAGTGGTACATGGGACTCTCCGGCCTGCTGCACGGCTTGTTCGTATGGGGTGCCATGCAGGACATCCGCTTTCGCCGTCACTCCGGCTGGCTGATGCTGGCGGGCGTCGCCATCAAGCTCGGTGTGGACTTTTACAGTGCCGGCGAGAGCCCTGTCTCCGCCTTGATCGGTGCCAGGGTGCACATCGAGTCACACTTCATCGGCGCACTCGCCGGCCTGCTGCTCGGCCTCTTCCCCATTCGTCTGGACACCCAGGCCGTCCACTCCTGAACTCCCTATAGGCAGGGCCAGCCCACGGCCAAAATGCAGCAGGCCGGATCTGGGATCCGGCCTGCGCTCATTCGCCCATTACGCCGTTACCGGCAAAGCTCGGCATTGATCGCCCCAAGCACGGCGGCGGGATCCGAGGACTGGGTGATAGGACGGCCGATCACCAGATAATCCGCCCCCGCCTCCACCGCTGCCAGCGGCGTCATGACGCGGCGCTGATCACCGGCAGCCGATCCGCTCGGACGAATGCCCGGCGTCACCAGCTTGAATTCGGCTCCCAGCAGCCCCTTCAGCACACTCGCCTCTTCCGCGGAGCAGACCACACCATCCAGCCCGGCCGCCTTGGCAAGGGTGGCCAGGCGGATCACCTGTTCTGCCGGCGTCACATCCAGACCCAGGGGCGCCATGTCGGACTGCTCCATGCTGGTCAGCACGGTTACCCCGATGAGCAGGGGCGCCTTGTCCCCGTATGGCAGCAACGCCTCTCTGGCGGCACGCATCATGCGTTCGCCACCGCTGGCATGGACATTCACCATCCAGACGCCCAGCTCCGCACTGGCCGCCACCGCCTTGGCGACGGTGTTGGGAATGTCGTGAAATTTCAGATCCAGGAAGACGTCGAACCCCTTGGCCACCAGTTGACGAACGAACTGGGGACCAAACAGGGTAAACATCTCCTTGCCTACTTTGAGGCGGCACTGGGCCGGTGAGATCTGCTCAATGAAGGCAAAGGCGTCGGCTTCGTGCTGATAATCCAGCGCGACCAGTACTTTGGGGTCTTGCATGTCACTTCCTATGGATTGTTATGCCACAGCCAGGCGCAGCAGAGCCGGGGCCCGGTTGCACGCTGGCATCTGAAATTCTTGGGTATCCGTGCTCGCCCGGGCGTGTTGGCCTCGCTGGCGTTTACTCCCCATCCAGCCCTCGGATCGGCTTGATGGTGCCCCACTGCCGGCAGGAAGGGCATTGCCAGAACAGCGAATGGGTGGCAAAGCCGCACTGACGGCACTTGTGGGTCGACTTGATCTTGATCTGCTCACCGACCAACTGTTGCAGCAGCTCCAGGCTCTCCTTGGCAGGCCCCTCCTCGGCACTGGCCAACTGGAAACCGACCAGCTGATAAAACCCCTTCATGGAGGGGTGGCGACGCAGTTGGCGCAGCACCAGCGCACGGGCCTGACTCAACCCATCGCGGGCCTCCACCAGATTGGCCAGCGCCAGGGTCACGCTGACCCCCGCATGATCCTCTACCGCTTTTTCAAGCAGCGGGATCAGCTCCTGGCTGCGACCAAGCTGGCGATAGCATTCGAGCAGTTTTGGCATGGCTTCGGAGGCAAAGTCGATGTCCTGCTCGAACACCCGCAGGAGCTCCTTGGCCGCATCCTCGAACCTGCCCTCCTCCATCGCCAGATCGGCCAGCCGCAGGCTGGCGCGGGCACAGGCCGGGTGGGCACCGAGCGCACGCTTGAGCTTGGCGATGCCCGCAGGCTTGTCGCCATCGCGCAAGGCACTCTCCGCCTGTTCGCAATAGAAGTGGGAAATGGGCTCGGCCAGTTTCTTGCCCTGGAATTTCTGCAGACGCACCGCCACGGCGATGGCATTGTCCCAGTCACGCAACTGCTGATGAATGATCAGGAGCTGTGCCAGAGCCGTCTCTTCGAAATCGCTGTCATCACACAGCTCTTTCCAGAGTGCTTCGGCCCGATCGAGCAATCCGGCAGCCAGAAAGTCACGGGCCAGCTCCTGCAAGGCAAGCTGACGCTGCTCACGGGTCAGCTGACGGGCGACCAGGTTCTGGTGGATCTTGATGGCGCGATCGACCTCGCCCCGTTGACGGAACAGGTTGCCGAGGGAGAGGTGGGTTTCGATGGTTTCGCTGTCGACTTCCAGCAGCTGGATAAAGAGATCCACCGCCTTGTCCGACTCGTCAGAGAGCAAATAGTTGAGGCCCGCCACGTACTGGCGGGAAAACTGGTTACTCTGTTGCTGGGTGTCCTGGCGAACACTCCTGCGGCCCATGTACCAGCCATAACCGGCGGCGATGGGCAACAGCAGGAAAAGCAGTTCAAGCATCGAGGGACATTATTCCTTGGTTGTCGACCGGGCAAGCTCCAACTCGCGAGATTGACGACGCATGGTTCGGTTCAGGGTGCGATTTTGCAGTTTGAGACGCAGGAACAGCAGACCAAATACCAGCCAGCCCAGCAGAAAACCGCCGGCGAAGAAGAACCCCAGCAACATGGAGAGCGAGAACTCCCCCTGGGCGATCAAGTAGTTGAACTGCACCAGCTGACCATTTTGAGAACCGATGGCAAGGGTCAGGACAAACACCAGCACCAGTGGAATGAGGGCCAAGATACGCTTCATGGGAGCTCCCTGTCTGTAGCGAATGAGTGACTGATTATCCTTAAAATCACAGGCAGACTCTAGCGCGAATGGGAAAAGAGTGTGAGAAACCCGACAACGGGCAGACTCCAGAACATAAAAATGAAAAAGGCATACTCAGGTATGCCGTTTTCTGCATTATTCGATGATGTTGACGCGTTCGCGCAACTCTTTGCCAGGTTTGAAGTGCGGGACATATTTCCCGGTCAGTTCAACCTTGTCCCCGGTCTTGGGGTTGCGACCCACGCGGGGCGCACGATAGTGCAGCGAGAAACTGCCAAATCCTCGGATTTCAATCCGGTCGCCGTTTTGCAAGGTCGATGCCATCTGCTCAAGGATCTCCTTGATAGCGGCTTCGACATCCTTGGCCGGCATATGCATGCGGCTGGCTGCCAGTTGTTCGATGAGATCTGATTTGGTCATAAGGTTAAATCTCCTTCCCCGATCACATGCAATAATCATTTTGCCAAGATAAAAAAGGGCGGCGCAATGCCGCCCTTTTCTTGCATCAAGGATTACTCACCCTTGGCGGCTTTGAACGCTTCCATCATGGCATTGCTGAACACAACTTCTTCTTGTTGGTTCAGGCTGTCGATGGCAACACGCTCGTCAGCCTCGTCCTTGGCACGGACAGACAGGCTTACGGTACGGTTCTTGCGATCAACGCCCATGAATTTGGCTTCAACTTCGTCACCAACAGACAGCACCAGAGTGGCGTCTTCTACGCGGTCACGAGCAGCGTCGGAGGCACGCAGGTAGCCTTCTACGCCGTCAGCCAGTTCGATCACGGCACCCTTGGCATCAACCTCGGTAACCTTGCCCTTCACAATAGCACCTTTCTTGTTGTCAGACAGGTACTTATTGAACGGGTCTTCTTCGATCTGCTTGACGCCCAGGGAGATGCGCTCACGCTCCGGGTCCACTTGCAGAACAACGGCTTCGATCTCGTCGCCCTTCTTGAATTCACGCACGGCTTCTTCGCCCTGGTTGTTCCAGGAGATGTCAGACAGGTGAACCAGGCCGTCGATGCCGCCATCCAGACCGATGAAGATACCGAAGTCAGTGATGGACTTGATCTTGCCGGAAACACGGTCGCCCTTGGCGTGAGTTTCGGCAAACAGCTGCCACGGGTTGGATTTGCACTGCTTCAGACCCAGGGAGATACGACGACGCTCTTCGTCGATGTCCAGAACCATCACGTCAACCACGTCGCCAACGTTGACAACCTTGGACGGGTGGATGTTCTTGTTGGTCCAATCCATCTCGGATACGTGTACCAAGCCTTCCACGCCTTCTTCGATTTCAACGAAGCAGCCGTAGTCGGTCAGGTTGGTCACGCGGCCAGACAGACGGGTGGTCTCCGGGTAACGCTTGGCGATAGCAACCCAGGGATCTTCGCCCAGCTGCTTCAGGCCCAGGGATACACGGGTACGCTCGCGGTCGAACTTCAGAACCTTGACAGCGATCTCGTCGCCAACGTTGACGATTTCGGAAGGATGCTTAACGCGCTTCCACGCCATGTCGGTGATGTGCAGCAGGCCGTCAACACCGCCCAGATCTACGAATGCACCGTAGTCGGTCAGGTTCTTGACGATACCCTTAACTTCTTGACCTTCTTGCAGGTTGGCCAGCAGGCTTTCACGCTCGGAGGTGTTCTCGGTCTCGATCACGGCACGACGGGAAACAACAACGTTGTTGCGCTTCTGGTCCAGCTTGATGACTTTGAACTCGAGTTCTTTGTTTTCCAGGTGAGCGGTGTCACGGATCGGACGCACGTCAACCAGAGAACCCGGCAGGAAGGCACGGATGCCGTTCAGCTCAACGGTGAAACCACCCTTGACCTTGCCGTTGATGATACCGATAACGGTAGCTTGCTCTTCGTAAGCTTTTTCAAGCTGCAGCCAGGCTTCGTGGCGCTTGGCTTTTTCGCGGGACAGCTTGGTTTCGCCGAAACCATCTTCGATAGAGTCCAGAGCCACGTCAACGGAGTCACCTACGTTGATTTCCAGCTCGCCCATGGCGTTCTTGAATTCTTCAGCCGGGATAGCAGACTCGGATTTCAGACCGGCATCAACCAGTACGAAACCGTTCTCGATAGCAACGACAGTGCCCTTGACGATGGAACCTTGACGGGTTTCAACGGCATTCAGGGACTCTTCAAAGAGTTGAGCAAAAGATTCGATCATTGTTTATGTCACAAATGAAACATCCACTTGCAATCCGGCACAAGCGGGGTTGTTTTAAATTATCTGCGCCATCCTTGGTGCAGACGACTGACATCAGTTTGCGCTGACATCACCAAGTTGTTGCTCTGCATAGGCAAGCACCGTTGCCAGCACTTCATCTATGGTCATGGACGTTGAGTCTACAACAAGAGCATCTTCCGCGGGTTTCAGGGGAGCGACGGCGCGATTTCTGTCGCGATCGTCACGTTCCCGAATCTCGGTTAAAAGACGCTCAAAGTTAACATCAAAGCCCTTATCTTGCAACTGCTTATAGCGGCGCTGGGCCCGCTCCTCGGCGCTGGCGTCGAGGAAAATCTTCACATCCGCCTCGGGGAAAACCACTGTACCCATGTCGCGACCGTCGGCGATGAGACCGGGGGCTTGGCGGAATGCACGCTGACGGCGCAGCAGGGCTTCACGTACCCGGGGAAACGCCGCGATTTTGCTGGCCGCGTTGCCCACTTCTTCAGTACGAATGGTACGGGAAACATCCTCCCCTTCGAGGATCACCTTGACCAGCGCCCCTTCTACCTGGAATTGCACATCCAGATTGGCGGCCAGGGGAACCAATGCGGCTTCGGAATCGAGCTCCACATCGTGATGCAGGGCTGCCAGGGAGAGCACCCGGTAGATGGCACCGGAATCGAGCAGGTGCCAGCCCAGTTTTTCAGCCAGCAACTGGCACAAGGTGCCTTTTCCTGCTCCACTTGGGCCATCAATAGTCATCACGGGGGCCATCTGAGCCATAACGTTTCTCCTGCGCACTCGGCATCTTGACTGGTTGCACACATCCCTGTCGGGATGGGTTAATGGGCGCCGATTATACCCGAATGCGCCGTCTCTGGCAGTTGTCAGGGCACACAATTGCGCAAAAGTCGTCGTGATTGCACCTATTCTGACCAATCGGGTTAACCCACTTCTCACGCAAGGTTTTGTTCTTATGGTTGTTCCGGACAATGCGCGCTAAACTGGCCGCCCTTTTTTAAGCAGCTGTAGTCAGGAGCAACCATATGAGCAGCGTTACCCTCGTGGCCAAATCCAAGTTGCCGACCCCCTGGGGCACTTTCACGCTGGTTGGTTTTCAGGAAACCGGCACAGGCAAGGATCATGCCGCGCTGGTGATGGGCGATATCGCAGACGGCGAACCCGTGCTGGGACGCATTCATTCCGAGTGTCTGACCGGGGATGCCCTGTTCAGTCTGCGTTGTGACTGCGGCTTCCAATTGCAGGCCGCTCTGGAAAACATCGCCAAGGCGGGCCGCGGCGTCCTGCTGTATGTCCGTCAAGAAGGGCGAGGCATCGGCTTGCTCAACAAGATCCGGGCCTATCATCTGCAGGATCAGGGGGCCGATACCGTGGAGGCCAACGTGGCGCTTGGCTTTGCCGCCGACATGCGTGACTACACCATCTGCGCCGACATGCTCAAGGCGCTCGAGGTCAAGTCCCTGCGCCTGATGACCAACAACCCGCGCAAGTTGAAGGCGATGGAATCCTTTGGCATCCCGGTGGCGGAGCGCGTGCCCCTTCAGGAAGGTCGCAATCCCCACAACGAGTTTTATCTCTCCACCAAGGCAAACAAGCTGGATCACCTGTTCAAGAAATAAGGTTGCATCCACCTTGTCAGCATACGCCTCCAGATTGGAGGCGTTTTTATTGGTGATACCACTCAATCATTGAGTATCTGTAGCGCAATGGTGAGAAACATCCCCTTGTGCCAGCAAAAAATCCCGCAATGCCCGGTTCGCCATGGAGAGCGGATCCCCCCGTCGCCAGGCTACGCAGAGATCCAGGAAGATAGGGGGTGAAAAAGGGATGCCGGTGAGGGCCGGCTCCTCTTCCAGCGCCATGCGCAGGAAGGTGGTCACGGCGAATCCCTGACGCACCACCGCCTTGAGCAGCGGGATGAGATTGCTTTCGAACGCGATGTCAGGCTCTACCCCCAACCCCTGCGCCAACACCTCCATGTGTTCCCTGTGGTAGAAGCCTCGCCGGAACATGGCGAGCTCCTGGCCGAAGAACTGTGGCAGCGAGACCGACTCAGCGCCGCGCAGCGGGTGCTCCTCCCCCACCACCATCAGCATCTCTTCCCGCAGCAGTTGCGCCCCCTCGAGGGCCGGTGGCAGATCGCTGGTGATGAGGATGGCGAGATCCAGACTGCCATCCACCATGCGGCTGAGCAGCTCCCGGGTGCCCGCCTCCTCCACCCGGATCTTCAAGCCGGGGTAGCGATGCTTGAACGCCATCAGGATTGGCGGGAAGTAATAGGATCCCATCATGTAGGGGATGCCGATGCGCACCTCCCCCCGTTCCAGCCCCTTGAGCTCGGCCATCTCGGCCTCGGCCTGGTGCATTTGGCGCAGCAGCCGTTCGGCGTGGCGGCAGAGGACCTCTCCCTCCGGGGTGAGGCGCACGCTGCGGTCCTGCCGGTCAAACAGCCGCAGATCGAGCTGCTGCTCCAGCTTGGCGATGGCCATGCTGACGGCAGGCTGGGCCACGTTCAGCCCCTGGGCCGCCCTGGTGAAGGAGCCGGCATCGCGCACCGCCAGCAGGTATCCGAGCTGTTTCAGGTCCATATCAATTTCATTTATCAGGGTGATAACTTAAATATATTATATTTATACGTTTCGTCGCACTACCCTGCACAAAAGTCGTCGGGACAACTCCATATGATTGAAATAGGTAGTCGCGAATGGATACGCGCCACCCTGGCTCTCAGCCTGGGCTCCTTCCTGGTATTCCTCAATCTCTACCAGACCCATCCCCTGCTGCCGCTCCTGGCAGAGGTTTTCTCGGTCAGCGCCTTGTCCGCCAGCTGGACGCTGGCAGGCTGTACCGCAGGGCTGGCAGGCTCCCTGCTCGTCTGTGCCCGTCTGGCTGATCGGTTCGGACGGCGGCGGATCATGCTGTGGACCCTGGCGGCCGCCATCCTGCTCTCCCTGTGCATCCCCTGGGTCACCCACTTTGATGTGCTGGTGAGCCTGCGCATCCTGCAAGGCGTCCTGCTGGCAGGGCTGCCCGCCACCGCCATTGCCTACATGGGGGAAGAGTTCAGCAAACGTGCCCTCATCGTAGCCGTCGGCGTCTATATCGCGGCCAACTCCCTGGGAGGCATCGCGGGCCGGGTGGTCGGCGGTCTGCTGGCTGGCTGGTTTGGTGACTGGCAGCACACTTTCCTCGGTATCGGGATCATCAGCCTCGCCCTGCTGCCACTGGTCATCTGGCTGCTGCCCGCCCAGCGCTGCTTCGTGGCCGTGGAGGCAGCGCCTGGGCAACTGCGCCGCGCCATCCAGAGCCACCTTGGCAACCCCTTGCTGGTGGGGGCCTATCTCATCGGCGGCCTCAACTTCATGGTCTTCCTGAACCAGTACAGCTATCTCACCTTCCTGCTGGCCAAGGCCCCCTTCTCCCTGCCGACCCAGTGGCTCGGCATGCTGTTTCTGACCTACCTCACCGGCACCGTCGCCTCTTCACTGAGCGGCCGCGGGGCCCATCGCTGGGGAGCACATCGTCTGCTGCTGGCGGGAATAACCTTGATGGCACTCGGCAGTCTGGCCCTGTTGCAGGGGAGCCTTGTCGCCATCATCGGGGGATTGCTTGTCTCGAGCTTCGGCTTCTTCCTGGCCCACGCCTGTGCCAGCGCCTGGGTCGGCCAGCACGTGGAGCACAACCGGGCGCTCGCCTCGTCGCTCTATCTGGTGGGGTATTACCTGGGGGCCAGCCTGGGCGGGCTTTATCTGCATCCCTTCTGGGAGCAAGGGGGGCTATGGGGTCTGGTGCTCGGCATCGAGCTGGTGTTGATGATCACCGCCGGGTTGAGCCTCTGGCTCGGTCACTTGAAAGGACGTGTGGCGCCCGCTTGTGCGTTGACGCCACAGGATCAGGCTCCCGTCAACGGGTCCTTCCCTCACAGACCGTCATAATAGTCCGCCGGTACCGGCACCACGGCGCCGGTGCAGAGCTCTTCGTCGATCACCTCCTCAAGCGGGCGCAGATGAAACTTGATCTGCCCGGAGGGCAGCATCAATCCTATATCCGGATTGCGTCCGTCATCGATGTTGCCGGTCTTGAAGGGGACATCCGGATGCGTCGTCACCAAGGTCGTGAGCGAGGGCACCACCAGCTCGATATGTTCGAGCCCGGCCTGATGGCTTCGACCCGCCTTGGGGGCGGCCAGTTCGATGCAGGGGACGGTCACCTGCTCCCAGCAGACAGGCTGGTGCAAGCGATAGGTGGCGATGGGACGACCGCCTATCATCCCCTCCACCAGCAAGACTCCGTGGGCGGCCAGCACCGCTTTCAACTCCAGATATTCCGGCAGGGTGGCGGCGCGGTAGCAGAGGTGATCCACCACGGGGGAGTCCTTGACTCCCATGACGGCATGCATTTCCGTGAGCAGTTGGCAAACAAATGGGGCCATGGGCCCCAGTGTGGAATCCAGTGGATGTGACATGATCACCATTTCTTCTTGGGTTGGAACAGGACGTCCAGTTCGTCCGTCTCTTTGTCCTTGATGTTTTGCAGCTCCTTCTCGCTGTGCTGCTGCAGGTGTTCTTCCAGCTGGCGCATCCCCTGACGCATGTCCTCTTCCCGCGCCAGCAGGTAGGGATCCTTGTCGGTGACATTGGCCAGCGCCCCCAGTCCCTTGGTGTAGAGCTGGCGGCAGGTGCCGTACTGCCCCTGGATCTGGGCATCCATGGCCCGCTTGAGCAAGTTGGCGATGTTGATCTTGAGCTGCATCAGCTCGAGGCGGCGATCCTCCTGGGCAAAGCCCTGGGGATCTATCTTGCCCTTGTTGTGCTCGACCCGCAGCACGGCCCGCATCTTCTTGGCCAGTTGCAGCATCTGGATGGCCTGGCGGTCGGACTCCGGCGTCTTGAAATGCCCCTCGTCCTGGCTGCTGTAGTTCTCCTGCACGTTCTTGATCTGGAGCTGGACGTCGGCGATGCGCTGCTTGACCTGCGCATTGGGCATCACCAGCGCGATGGCGCGGTAGGCATCCAGGATCCGGTGTTGCAACAGCAGCACCATGTTTTTGGAAAAGGGCACCAGATTGACGTTCAGCAACACCTCTTCAGTCTCGTCTGCCACCGCCTTGTGACGGGCAATGGCCTGGCGCTTGTCCGATTCGGCCTTCTGCTTGTATTGCTGCACCACGTTATAGGCGATGACCAGAAACAGGAGTGCGCCGATTGACAGCAATATCAGGGTTAAAATCATAGGGTGTTCACACTCCAGTCCCAATCCAATTGCGAGATCCTACAACAGCTTAGCCTCATAGGGTAGCGCCCAGATCCCGTATTGCCTCACAAGAACGCTCCCAGGCGGTGACCGCATCCGGTGCGTCTTGCTCCATATCGCCCGCCGCCCCCATTACTTGAGGCAAAAACCCTTCGACTGCAGGAATCCCAGCATGAAGGGCCTCGCCTCCTTGCCCAGGATCCCCCTGATCTGCCCGCTCCAGGTCTGATCCTTGTTGTTGCTGCTGCGGGCCTGGTAGTAGTCGTGGATCTGCCCGTCGTACCGGGCCAGCAGGGCGCGGTCCAGGGTGGCAGGATAGCGGTTCTCGTGCACCACCAGCGCCCGGGGCAGCCGCGGTTTTTGCTCCGGCCGCTGGGCGGGATGACCCAGGCAGAGGCCAAACAGCGGGATCACCTGATGGGGCAGACCCAGCACCTCGCTCACCTCGGCCGGATTGTTGCGAATGCCGCCGATATAGACCCCGCCCAACCCAAGTGACTGGGCCGCCAGCAAGGCATTTTGCGCCATCAGGGCGCCGTCGATGGCCCCGATCATGAGCTGCTCCACAAAGCCGGTGCGGGCCTCCGGCACTATCTGGCTGTGACGATGGTAGTCGGCGCAAAACACCAGAAACTCCGCCGCCTCAACCACATAGGCCTGATGACCGGCCAGCTCCGCCAGGGTGGCCCGCAGCCCCTTGTCGGTGACCCGGATGATGCTGTTGGCCTGGAGGAAGCTGGAGCTCGCGGCGCTCTGGGCGGCGCTCAGGATCTGATCCAGCTGCTCTGCGCTGACGGGCTCTGGGGTGAACTGGCGAATGGAGCGATGGGAAAGAATGAGATCGATGGTCGGGTTCATGGTACCTCCGGGATGAAGGTCACACTCTACCCAAAAAAAGCGGGGGGCCCAAGGCCCCCCGTCACCCTCAAGGGGCAGGATAGACATAGGGGGCCTGCAACCCAAGCGGGAACCCCAGCGCCCAGTAGAGCAGCAGGAAGCCCGTCCAGCTCACCAGGAAGGCCAGGGAGTAAGGCAGCATCATGGAGACCAGGGTGCCGATGCCTGTGCTCTTCACATACTGCTGGCAATAAACCACCACCAGGGGGAAGAAGACCATCAGCGGGGTGATGATGTTGGAGGCGGAATCCCCCACCCGATACGCGGCCTGAGTCAGCTCGGGCGAGATCCCCACCGCCATCAGCATGGGCACCAGGATGGGGCTGATGAGGGCCCACTTGGCGGAGGCCGAGCCCACCACCAGGTTGACGGTGGCCGTCAGCAGTATGATGCCGACGATGGTCACCTCTCCCGGCAGCGCCAGGGCGTGAAGCACCTCGGCACCGGAGAGCGCCAGCAGGGTACCGAGGTTGGAATCCCCGAACGCCTTGATGAAGAGGGCGCAGAAGAAGGCCATCACCATGTAGGAGCCCATCTTGTTCATGGTGGCCGACATGGCGTCGATCACATCCTTGCCGCTCTTGAAGCTGCCGGCGACAAAGCCATAGACGATCCCGGGCAGGATGAAGAGCAGGAAAATGAGGGGCACGATGGACTTCATCACCGGCGCGGCGAAGGTGGTGAGGGAACCGTCCGGTGCCCGCATCGGCGAGTCGCCGGGGGCCAGCGCCAGCCCCAGCAGCACCACGGCCGCCAGCATGGCGAACCCGGCCCAGTTGAAGGCCCGGCTTTCCTGGGCGCTGTAACGGCCCATCTCGTCGGCGCTCTCCAGATCCTCGTTGAGAGGCACCTGCTTGAGGCGCGGCTCGACAATCTTCTCGGTGACAAACCAGCCCACGCAGATGATCAGCAAGGAAGAAGCGCCGGTGAAGATGATATTGCACAGGGTGTTGACCATGTAGTCAGGGTCGAACAACTGGGCTGCAGACTGGGTGAAACCCTGAAGCAGCGCATCCCCGCCGGAGGGCAGGAAGTTGGCGGCAAACCCGCCGGAAACCCCGGCAAAGGCTGCGGCAATCCCCGCCAGCGGGTGGCGACCCGCCGCATGGAAGATGATGCCGCCAATGGGGATCACCAGCACATAGCCCGCATCGGCGGCGGTATGGCTGACGATGGCCACCAGGATCAGCATGGGGGTCAGAAAGCGCGCCGGCGTCACCTTGAGCAGCTTCTTGAGCCCGGTGTTGATGAAACCGGACTGTTCAGCCACCCCGACCCCCAGCATGGCCACCAGCACGATGCCAAGGGGAGCAAACCCGGTGAACGTGGTGACCATGCTGGCGAGAAAGTCCGCCAGCCCTGCCCCGGTCAACAGGTTGTTGATGACCACGGCCTCTCCGGTGCGGGGATTGACCAGATCGAAGGAGAACTGGGAGCCTATCCAAGAGCCGACCCAGACGATCAGCAAGGCATAGAGGAAGAGCATGGCGGGATCCGGCAGCTTGTTGCCCGCCTTCTCCACCCCGTTCAGAAAGCGGTTCAACCAGCCGTTGGGAGGGGCCGGACGCTCGTTCACTGCAGCTTGACTCATTATGGTGATACTCCATTACCAAGGAATGAGCGCGCATACTAGCGATAACGTCTAATGGATCCCATGATATGAGACAAAAATTCGATTAATTATGTTTAATTTGGCATCTCGCACTTCATAAATGGGAGATGCCGCACATTTATCGACAACTTGCTCAATGGTTTGCGAGGGGGTAGCGACCCAGTCGGCACTGTACAGCAAACCCCGCCGCCGCCACCTCTTCCGGGGTCATGGGACGGCTGAACAGGAACCCCTGGAAGACATGGCAACCCTGGGTCTGCAGGGCCGCGAGCTCGTGCTCCTCCTCCACCCCTTCCGCCAGGATCCCGAGCCCCAGACTGGTGGCCATGGCCACCGTCGCCCGGATCACCGGCAGGTTGAGTCCCACCACGAAGGAGCGGTCCAGCTTGATGGTGTCGATGGGCAACCGGTTGAGGTAGGCCAGGGAGGAGTAGCCCGTCCCGAAGTCGTCGATGGCGATCTTGATCCCCTGCTCGCTCAGGGCGTCGAGGATCTCGATGCACCCCTTCATGTCGAGCATCAGCACCGTCTCGGTCAGCTCCAGGGTCAGCAGCGCCGCCTCCACCGAGAATACCTCGAGCAGTTGGGCCACCAGCTCCGGCAAACTGGCAGAGAGCTGGAAGCCCGAGAGATTGACTGACACCGGCACCCTCACCCCGTCCTGTCGCTGCCACTCCCCCATCTGGGCCAATGCGGTGGAAAGCACCCAGCTTCCGATTTCCCGGATGAGCCCCATCTCTTCGGCCAGCGGAATGAACTCCGCCGGCGACACATGGCCGAGCACGGGATTGTACCAGCGTACCAGGGCCTCGAAACCGATGACCCGACCTTGCGCCACATCCACCTGGGGCTGATAGCGCAGGCTGAGCTCTCCCCGACCGACGGCCTTGGCCAGGAACTGCTTCAGGGTCAGCTTGCGATGCAGGCTCTGCTGCATGCTGGGGGTGAAGCGTTGCCAGCGAAGCCGCCCCATCTGCTTGGCCTGATACATGGCCATGTCGGCACGGGTGATGAGGTTGTCGCCATCATCGGCGTCGTCCGGGTAGATGGCGATGCCGATGCTGCCGCCGATGGTGACCTCGGGGACACCGCTCAGCTGCAGTGGCTTGCTCATCTGGGAGAGCATGAGATCCGCCACCTCCTGGGCCCGATCGCTCGCCTGGTTGAGGGGCACCAGGGCGGTGAACTCGTCCCCGCCAAGGCGCGCCAGCTCCACGTCCCGCGGGCAGATCTGCTTGAGCCGTCCGGCGACCCGCTCCAGCAGGCGATCCCCTGCCTTGTGGCCGTAGTTGTCATTGACCAGCTTGAAGTTGTCCAGATCCATGAACACCAGGGCAAAGCGCCCCCCGAGGCCGCAATAGGCTTCCAGGGATTTCATCAGGCCGTAGCGGTTGAGCAGCCCGGTGAGGGAGTCGTGCCAGGCCAGGTGGCGATGCTCCAGCTCTTCGAGCTTGCGATCCGTGATGTCCCGCATGGTCAGCAGGATCCGTGCCCCCTGCTGGATATGGCGAAACTGGTACTGGAACCAGCGCATCCCCTTCTGGGTGCGGCACTCCCCTTCGGCCACTACTTCGTCCAGACGGGAGAGGCGACGATAGAAGGCCTCGTCCGCACCGGAGAAGATCTGGGGCAGCGTCAGAATGCCGGTGCCAAAGCACATGTCGAAGTGATGGTTGCCGCTCTCGAGGCGCCCCTCGTTGTCAAAGAGACAGGCCAGGGTGTCGCCGGTGGCGAGGGAGGACTCCTGATAGAGGGTGTCGGCATCGATGACCGCTTCCGCCATCATCATCTGCCTTCCGGCAAGCTGGATCCCGGAAAGACGCAGATAGACCTGCTTCTTGACCCCCTTGGGCGAGAGGGTCCACCACTCGTTGTAACTGCGCTCCTGCTGGAAATCACCGAGATAGCGCTGCAGCAGCAGATCGATGGCGGCGGCCATGTCGGCGGAGAAATCCCGGGACTTCAGCTCGGCCAGGGAGCTCGCCTCCCAGAGCCCGAGGGCAGCATCGTTGGCCCAGTAAATATGATGACGCTGGATGTCATAGACCCAGACAGGCGTGTGGAGGACATCCATCACGGTGAGCAGGCGTTCGTCTAGCGTATTCATGTTGAGTGATGATTCATGCTGAAAGCTCATGGTCGAACCAGTCGCTTGCGCCCCCTGACAGGAGTATTCACGCTGGTACAAAATCCGTTCCGGCCCATAATCGGATAACAAACGGATGAAAAAAGGCCGAAATCATATGAAAACGCTACATGTGATCCCCATGGTACGAAGAAATGGACTCACACTGGTATTGTTGGGCATGGTGATAACCATTGCTATGATTTTTATACTTTTTTTTCTTCGTGAACAACTACTAATCCCCGCCATTTCCCTCCTCTTGGCGGGCCTGATGACAATTCTTGTCGGGGTTTGGAAACTGGGTGAGCCTCATTTTAGTCTCTCTTTGTGTCAGGACTGCCTGCAATACCATCACAAGTACGGCGGCTGGATCCTGAAATGGAGAAATATTCAGCGAATTGACCAACCACGTATCCATTTGGGGTGGGATCTGGTGGAGCTGCCCTACATCGGCTTGAAAATAAAGGATTACGACGCTTTTTTGACGCTGATCACACCCCGGCTCGCCGTCCGTCTGCTGACCGAGCAGCGCGCCGTGCTGATGCAGGCCATGCGAAGCGAGCGCTCCGACTGCCCGACCGGAGGGTGCGGCAGTGGGCTCCTGGGAGAGGGACTGCTGGAGGAGAGCCGCTTCTGCTCACCCTCCGGCCAGCGCTATGAGGGGGTGATCGCCATGCTCGGCAACCGGATGGCACGGCTGCGTGATCTGTTGGGGTACGATCTGCTGGTGCCCGACAACAGCCTGGACAGATCCCCGGAAGATTTCGTCCATCTGCTCCAGCAATACCAGCGCGAGTCGAATCTAATCCAGATCAATTAAACGCCGGATTGCGCTTGCCAAGCCCGGTGACTCTTCATAAGGTCACTGGCTTGTTACAGCCAGAACACCCCCTAAAACCGCTTATGAAGTACATCGAAGAGTTCTATCTGTTCGTCAAGGTGGTGCAAGAGGGCGGTTTCTCCCACGCCGCCGCTGCGCTGGGCATGCCGACCGGCACCATCAGTCGACGTATCTCCCAACTGGAAGAGCAGCTCGGATGCAGCCTGCTGCACAGATCCACCCGCAAGCTGCGTCTCACGGACGAAGGGCTGCGCTATTACGAGCGCCTCTGTACCCCCCTTGCGGAAATAGAGCAGGCCACCGGCGAAATTCGGGGTGAGGAGACGGACATCAGCGGCCTCATCCGCCTCGCGGCCCCCATCGCCCTCTCCAACACCATCCTGGTCGACATGCTGGTGGACTTCGGCCTGCGCTATCCCGGGGTACAATTCGACATCCGCCAGTCCAACGACCATGCCCTCCAGGCGGATCAGGACAGGGACCTGGTCTTTTTCAACGGCGAGCTCCCCCAGACCCTGCCCAACGCCCTCTGTCTGGGTCACATCCAGTACGGTCTGTTCGCCTCCCCCCTCTATCTGGAGAAGATGGGTGTGCCCTCCCACCCGACCCAGCTGGAAGAGCACGATCTCATCTACTGCTGGCCCCACCAGCACTGGCAACTGAGCGGGCGGGACAAACAGGCGATCTGCATCAAGCGCACTCCCCGCCTTTGCATCGACCAGACCCAGGCCGCCGTACGGGCAGCCCAGCGCCACCTCGGCATCGTCAACGCCCCGCAGCACTATGTGCACCCCTTCCTGCAAGATGGTCAGCTCGTCCCCGTCCTGCCTGACTGGCAGTCAGGAAAACGTCCCTTCTACATGCTCCATTGTCAGCCCCGGTTCACCCCGTTGCGTGTTAAGATGTTCGCCGATTTCGTCGAGAAGCACTCCGAGCGCTATCGTACCCGCCAGCAGAACGATCAATTTTCACCGGCGCAGCCGCTGCACGTTGCATCTGACGGCTGATGACCCACACTTAGCGCAATCCTCGTTGCACAGGTCGGCTAACACTATGAATGTATTGATATGTGATGACTCCGGGTTCGCGCGCAAACAGCTGGTGCGCGCCCTGCCCGCCGATTGGGGTGTCACCTTGCACCAGGCCGCGGACGGACTGGAAGGGGTCGAGCAGATCCTGATGGGGCACGGGGACCTGATCTTTCTCGATCTCACCATGCCGGAGATGGACGGTTATGGCGTGCTCGAGACCCTCAAGCGAGAGGGGGTGCGCAGCAAGGTGATCGTGGTCTCCGGCGACATCCAGCCGGAAGCCCATGAGCGTGTCATGGCTCTTGGCGCCCTCGATTTCATCAAGAAGCCGGCTTCCCCGGACACCCTCCTTGCCTTGCTCAAGCGCCACGGTCTGTGGCAATCAGCCACCCAGGTGACGGCCATCCAGCACCAGCCCGTCGCCAGCCACCAGGCTGCCCAGAGCAGCATCCAGTTCACCCCCGAGCTGCGGGATGTCTATCAGGAGCTGGCCAACGTCGCCATGGGCCAGGGGGCGGATCTTCTGGCCCGCCTGCTCGGCGCCTTCGTGCTGCTCCCCATCCCCAACGTCAACGTGCTGGAGGTCTCCGAGCTGCACATGGCGCTCTCGGCCGCCGCCGAGTCGGAGACGCTCTCTGCGGTCTGCCAGGGCTTCATCGGGGCCGGGATCGCCGGGGAGGCCCTGCTGCTGTTCCACGATGCCAGCTTCCAGGACCTGGCCCGCCTGATGAACCATCAGGGGGAGCTGGATCACGGCGCCGAGCTGGAACTGCTGATGGACACCGCCAACGTGCTGATTGGCGCCTTCCTGCGCGGCTACGCCAACCAGCTCGACACCCCTTTTAGCCAGGGTCACCCCGTGGTGCTTGGCCAGCACAGGCCCATTCAGGATCTCATTCGGACCAACCAGAGCCGCTGGCGCCGCACTCTGGCCATCGAGATCAACTATCGGGTGCAGGGCTATGCGGTGCAGTGCGATCTCTTGCTGCTGTTTACCGAAGATTCCATCGCCACCATGAACAACAAGATCATGCACATGCTCTGACCGCCCCGCGGCAGCAACCACCAGGAGTGACCATGGACATTCGGGAGTTTCATTGGCTGATGAACATCGTCCAGAATCTGGACGTGGGGCTGGTCGTGCTCGACAGGGAGTACCGGATCCAGGTGTGGAACGGCTTCATGGAGAGTCACAGCGGCCGGCTGGCAGGCGAAGTGCGCGATCAGGGGCTGTTCTCGCTCTTCCCCGATGTGGACAAGACCTGGTTCGAGCGCAAGGCCAACATGGTGTTCAAGCTCAACAACCGTGCCTTCAGCACCTGGGAGCAGCGCCCCTACCTGTTGCGCTTCTCCAACTACCGCCCCATCACGGGATCGGCCCCCTACATGTACCAGAACCTGACCCTGGTGCCGCTGGCCGACTTCGCCGGAGAGGTCACCCACCTGGCCATCATGATCTATGACGCCACCGACGAGGCCATGCTGATCACCGGCCAGCGCCAGGGATGACCGACCCGGCCATGACAACAAGGGCGCCCGATGGCGCCCTTGTTGTTGCGATAGGAAATGGCGTCAGCCACTCAGGTACTCGGTGAAGGCGTCGATCACCTCGTCGATGTCATCGTCGGTGATTTGCAGGTGGGTCACCAACCTGAGCTCCCCGTAGCCGGAGAAGAGAATACCGCGCTCCTTCATGAAACCCAGCAAGGTGGCGGGATCCTCCTGAGTCAGGCGCAGGAATACCATGTTGGTCTGCACCTCACCCATGTTGAGTGTGATGCCTGGCAACACGGCCAGCCCCTCTGCCAGACGCCTGGCGCGGCGATGATCATCCGCCAGCCGGGCAACGTGCTGATCCAGCGCGAACAGGGCGGCCTGGGCCAGGATCCCTCCCTGGCGCATGCCGCCCCCCAGCATCTTGCGCAGCCGTCTGGCGCGGGCGATGAACGCAGCCGATCCCACCAGCAGGGAACCCACCGGTGCTCCCAGTCCCTTGGAGAGGCAGACAGAGATGCTGTCAAAAGGCGCCGCGATGGCGGCCACCGGTTCCCCGCTCGCCACCACCGCATTGAAGAGGCGAGCCCCGTCCAGGTGCAGCTTCAACCCCTTCTCGTCGACGAATTCGCGCATGGCGCGCAGGTAGGTCAATGGCAGCACCTTGCCGTTATGGGTATTTTCCAGGCAGACGAGGCGCGTCTGGACGAAATGGGGATCATCGGGAGCGATGGCCCCCCGCACATCCTCGATGGCCAGGGTGCCGTCCGCCTGCATGGGGACGGATTGCAGGGCCACCGAGCCCAGCACGGCAGAGCCCTGGGCCTCGTAGCGATAGATGTGGGAAGCCGCCCCCAGCACGGCTCCTTCCCCACGCTGGCAGTGACTCATCATGGCCAGCAGGTTGGACATGGTGCCGGAGGGCACGAACAGGGCCGCCTCCTTGCCAAGCAGTTTGGCGCCGCGGCGCTCCAGCGCATTGATGCTGGGATCTTCCCCATAGACATCGTCTCCCACCTCGGCATGCAGCATGCTCTGGCGCATGGCTTCCGTGGGTTGGGTCACGGTATCACTTCGTAAATCGATATAGCGCATGTCATCCTCCTGATGCAGGACGATGACATTAACCAGCCGACACCCGGCTGGCAAGAAACGGCAAGCGGGAATGTGAGCCCGGCGGCTCACCAGGGCAGCCACTGACCCTGCAGATCCACGAAACGGCCCGAGTGCGCCGGCGTCAGTGTGGCCATCAGATCCAGCAGGCGGACGGCGACCTCGGCGGGGTCCTGCAGCAAGGTGGGATCCATCTCCTGAAGAAAAGGTTGCTGCATGGGGGTATTCATGAGGCCGGGATGCACGGTGATGACACCGGCGCCGGGAAAACGTCCAGCCCACTCACCCGCCAGGATCCGGGAGCCCATGTTGAGGGCGGCCTTGCTCATGCGGTAGCTGTAATGGCACATGGCCTCCTGGCCCCCCTCCTCCAGGCTTCCCGCCCGATCCGAGAGGGTGCAGAGCCAGAGCGTGCTCTGGGGCATCATGCGCCGGCTGAGGTTGGCACCAAGGGCCAGGTGGGGCCAGGCATTGGCCAGCAGACTCTCTTCGAGCCATTGGGGGGTCACCTCCTCCACCCGCCGCTCCGGCATGTGGGCAAGATCATGGAGCAGGCCTATGGTGTTGATCACCACTGTCGGCAGGGTGGTGCTGTCATAGAGGGTGAAGAGGGCTTCAAAGGAGAGCGAGTCCACCTCCTGCAGCGGAAAGTAGCAGGCGGGATCCAGTCCCCTGGGCAGTTGCCTGCCCGCCAGCAACCACTCTTCTCCCCGTCTGGCCAGCGCCCGTGCCAGCGCACTGCCCAACCCGCCACTGCCCAGGATCAGATAGCTCATCTGCGTGTCCTTGGATTTGATCACTGCTTAGAGGGTATCAGAAGAATGGCGGACTGCCGGGAGCCCCCGTCAGGCTCAGGCCTCGGCCAGATGGCGCCCAAACTCCCGCGCCCGGGCCAGGTCCAGAAAACCGTCCGCCTGCTTGTGGCTGCGCAGGAACTGGTAATAGGCGAGCAGGGTCACCAGTTGCTCCTCATCCGGCATGGGTTTTCCCGGACGGGTCTCCTGCACCAGCGACCCCGCCGCCGCCAGCGCGTCCCTGTCCACCACCTCGGCCTGACGATAGAGATACCCGCAACCGGTGGCGAGCCACTCCAGCGAGCAGTTGGCCGCCATGGCAATCTGGTTCGCCTTGCCAAGGCCGGGCTCGGCCCCTTTCAGATACTTGCGGATCAGGGCTTCACTCAACCCCACCTTGCGGGCAAAGGCGCTCACGCTCCCCTCCCCAATAAGGCTTTGCAGCCTGGCGGCAAATCCTTCCATCACCCCTTCTCCTCTCACTGACACCGGGATCTTGACCCGTCGGAGTCAGAACCATAGTTCGAATTCGCGAAGGGGGCATTATTGCCTTGTCCGCCGGAAGAGACCAAGATGCTGGCACATGATTTTGCCCCTTTCTTTTCGCATTTTTATCTCCAGAGGAGTCACCATGTCCGTATCCCGTCTGGCCCTGCATGAGCAAGGCCCCACCTTCTCCCGCCTCATCATGGGCTACTGGCGCCTGATGGAGTGGCAGCTCTCCCCCGCCGCCCTGCTGGACCTGATGAAATATCACCTTGATCTCGGGGTCACCACCATCGATCACGCCGACATCTACGGTGGCTACCAATGCGAGGAGGCCTTCGGCCATGCCCTGCGCCTGGAGCCCTCCCTGCGCGATCGCATGGAGATCGTCAGCAAGTGCGGCATCGCCCTCACCGCCAATCCGGCCCACGCCCTGAATCACTACAACACCGGCAAGGGACACATCGTCGCCAGTGCCGAAGCCTCCTTGCAAAAGCTCGGCACCGATCATCTGGATCTGTTGCTGATCCATCGCCCCGACCCCCTGATGAACGCCGACGAGGTGGCCGACGCCTTCATCACCCTCAAGCAGGCAGGCAAGATCAAGCACGCCGGGGTCTCCAACTTCACGCCCCACCAGTTCGCCCTGCTGCAATCCCGCCTGCCCTTCCCCCTGGTCACCAACCAGCTGGAGATCTCCCCGCTCCATCAGGAGGGGACGCTGGATGGTGCCCTGGATCAATGCCAGCAACAGCGCATCAAGCCCATGGCCTGGTCCTGCCTTGGCGGCGGGCGGCTGTTCCATGCCCCCGAATATGCCCCGCTGCGGGCGGAACTCGAGCAGATCCGCCAGGAGGTGGGCGCCGACTGTCTGGAGCAGGTGGTCTACGCCTGGGTGATGATGCTACCGAGTCAGCCGCTGCCCCTCATCGGCTCCGGCAAACGGGAGCGGATCGCCGCCGCCGTGGCAGCCGAGTCCATTGAGCTCACTCGCCAGCAGTGGTTCCGCATCCGCAAGGCCGCTCTGGGTTATGACGTTCCCTGAGTCTGCACCAGACCCTGAAAACAAAAACGGCATGGAGGATTCCATGCCGTTTTCCGTTATCGAGACGATTCAACGATGGCGCTGGGGGCGACCACGGGGTGCATCCGTCTTCGGTTTGGCCTGATTGACCGTGATGGTGCGGCCGCCGACCTCGGTGCCGTGCAACTCGGCGATGGCCTTCTCGGCCTCACCATTGACCGGCATTTCAATGAAACCAAACCCCTTGGACTGACCGGTATCGCGGTCGATGATGATATCGACCTTGTCTACCTGCCCAAATTGGCTGAACACGGTTGTCAGTTCGTCGGCCGTCATCCGGTACGACAGATTACCTACGTAAATCTTCATGCCATCCACTCTCGATTCAAGGTGCCTTATCTATGCATCCACCGACCTGGGAGTAAGGGCACAACCCCCCTGCCGGACCAGCCACGGCATCATGCCATGGCACTTCCAGCTTCGTATCCCAAGTCCTTGATCTCTTGGGTTATCAGAGCAGGAAAGATCAAATCGAATCAGAGGCAGTATCTGAGCATTGGGATGAATTGTCGAGAAAATAGTCAGATCGGGTGCAGCTCGGCCAGCAATGTGCCGAGGGCACGACGCCCATGCCAGGCACGTTTGAACCCGAATCGATAGACCCCGGGGGCCACTTCGTGAGTCCCTTCCCGGGACAACCCGAGCAGGCTGGTGGCCGTCGCCAGGGTCACCTCATCCAGCCCGAGATCCAGGCTGAAATCGAGCCACTGGCCATCGTGTCCCACCTTGCGATCCCGCTCCATGCCCACCAGCACGGCCCTGGGCAGCGCCAAGGCCCGGTCTTCGCCGCCATTGAGCAGATAGAGATGGCGTTCATCCCAGGCAAGCTCCGCCAGACGCCAGCGCTGCCAGTTGCGCGGCAACACCATCATCACCAGCACGATACCGCCAAAGACCACCCCGACCCAGGGCAGCAGGCCCATGTCGGGATATCCCAGCCAGAGGGCGGCCACCACAGTGGCGAGACTCGCCAGCAACAGGCAGATCATCACCCCGTAAAACCGCCGGGCCGGGGGCATCAGCCAGCTCACGTTCTCTTGCGCTGCCAGCTCACTGACTCTCATCTTCTCTTCTCCTTCTGTGATGCGAACGGCCTTGCCGTCGCTGCGTTGCCGCGCATTGTGCGCGAGCGACGCGCCGCGATGCAACCGCCACCGCGACACGGATGACGGCCAGCCGCCACTCTTGGTATGCTTGGGGCTGTCTGAGCCCGCACTGGGCGCCATCCCGGGAGTCCCATGTTCGCCATCGCCCTGCTCTTGTCCGCGAGCACACTCTATGCCGAGGCCATCGGCGGCTACTCCGCCGGCTGCCTGAAAAATGCCGTGGCCCTGCCCCTCGAAGGCCCAGGTTATCAGGTGATCCGCACCAAACGGCTTCGCTATTACGGTCACCCCGACCTCATCCATTACCTGCAGCATCTGGCCAACCAGACCAGACTGGCCGGCATGCCGGATCTCTATATCGCCGACCTCGCCATGATGCACGGGGGGCCCTTTACCTCAGGTCATCGCAGCCACCAGACCGGCCTGGATGCCGACATCTGGTTCAGGATGGCTGACAGACCCATCAGCCGCTGGGAGCAGGATGCCCCCAGGGAGTGGGCGCTGATCGACGAACCCAGCTACCGGATGCTACCCGGCCGATTCGGTCCCAGGCAGCTCAATCTGCTGCGCCTTGCGGCTGATCGCCCCGAGGTGGCGCGTATCTTCGTCAACCCCGTCATCAAGGCCGAGGTGTGCAAACAGGCACCCGGTGAAGCCTGGGTCGGCAAGCTGCGCCCCTGGGTCGGCCACTTCAGCCACTTTCACGTGCGCCTGCGCTGCCCGGCAAACAGTCCGGACTGCCAGTCCCAGGCTCCCATTCCCCCCGGCAATGGCTGTGGGGAGGAGCTGGCCTCCTGGCTCAAGGACAAACCCCAGTTGCCCAAGGTGTCGATGAGCTACCGCGCCCCCCTCTTACCCAGGCGTTGTGAGGGCTGACCACAAGCTGTTATGGTGAACCTATTTCCGAGAGAAATATCAATGGAGAACAACAAGATGGCCACTTCACTCTGGCAGCGTGGTACCCGTGCCCTGCTGACCCTGACCCTGCTGCTGGGTTTGACCGGCTGCGGCATGAACACCATTCCGACCCTGGATGAGCAGGTCAAGGCGAGCTGGGGACAGGTCGAGAACCAATACCAGCGCAGGGCCGATCTCATTCCCAACCTGGTGGCCACCGTCAAGGGGTACGCCAGCCACGAGCAGGAGACCCTCAAGGCTGTCACCGATGCCCGTGCCCGAGTCGGCAGCGTGCAGGTGAGTGACCCCTCCCAGCTCAAGGCGTTCGAGGCGGCTCAGGAGCAGCTCTCCAGCGCCCTCTCCCGGCTGATGGTAGTGGTCGAGCGCTACCCGGATCTGAAGGCCGACCAGCAGTTCCTGACCCTGCAGGCCCAGCTGGAAGGCACCGAGAATCGCATCGCGGTGGCCAGACGGGATTACATCGAAGCAGTACGCCAGTTCAATACCGAGATCCGTACCTTCCCCGGGGTCATCTGGTCCAAGCTGCTTTACTCCGATCTGGAAGCCAAACCCACCTTCAGCGCCAAGCCCGGTGCCGATGAGGCGCCCAAGGTCAGCTTCCAATGAACGTGATGAGACGCTGGCTGGCGCTCTGTCTGCTGCTCTGTGCCACGGCACTGCATGCCGCCCCCGATTTCCCGGCCCTGACCGGGCGGGTGGTGGACGAGGCCAATCTGATGTCCCGCAAGCAGGCCCACCAACTCGCACAGCAACTGGCCGTCTTCGAGAAGCGCAGCGGCGTCCAGCTGGTGGTGGTCTCCATCGACACACTGGCGGGGGATACCATCGAAGAGTACGGCTACCAGCTCGGTCGCCACTGGGGCATCGGCCAAAAAGGCAAGAACAACGGCGTTCTGCTGATCATCGCCCAGGACGAGCGCAAGGTGCGCATCGAGGTGGGTTATGGCCTGGAAGGTGCCCTGCCCGACGCCATCGCCGCCAATATCATCCAGACCCGGATCCTGCCCGCCTTCAAGCGCGGTGACATGGTGGCCGGCATCCTCGCCGGCAGCCAGGGCATCATGCAGGCCCTGGCCGGGGAGTATCAGCCCGTGGACCACGCCAGCAAGGCCGACAAGCAGGGAGGTCCCTGGCTCTTCATCCTGGTGGTGATTGCGATGATCGTGCTGCACAACCTGCGCAGCGGCGGCGGTGGGCCGGGAGGACGTCGCCGGGCCGCCTACATGGCCGGTGGATTCGGTGCCGGCTCCTTTGGCGGCCGCACTGGCGGTGGTGGTGGCGGTTTCAGTGGTGGCGGCGGCAGCTTTGGCGGCGGCGGTGCATCTGGCGGTTGGTAATCAGGGAAAAAGAGACAACAAGATGATTTCTAAACAGTTTTTCCACACCTTGCAGGCCAGGGTTCGACAGGCCGAGCAGGCCACGGATGCCGAACTGGTCACCGTGCTGGCCCCGGCCAGCGATGGCTATCGCTATATCCCGACCCTGTGGGCCGCCCTGCTGGCCATGCTCACCCCCCTGCTGGTCTTCCAGCTCGGCTTCTGGCTTGGCTGGTACGAGATCCTGCTGGTGCAGTGGTCGGTCTGGTTGCTACTGAGCCTGCTGTTCCACTGGACGCCCATCAAGATGCGGCTCATTCCCAACAAGGTACGCCGTCACCGGGCCGCCCTGATGGCCCGCCTGCAGTTTGTCGAGCAGGGACTTCACCGCACCCGGGACCGGCTCGGTGTGCTCATCTTCGTCTCGGTGGCGGAGCACTATGTGGAGATCCTGGTAGACGACGGGATCGCCCAGCACATCGACAACACCCAGTGGCAGCAGATCATCGACGACTTCGTGGTTCGGGTACGCAACAAGGAGGTCGAGCAGGGGTTTCTGGAGTGCGTGGAGCGCACCAGCGCCATTCTGACCGACGCCTTCCCCGCAACCCGGGATCAGAACGAGCTGCCTGACAGCCTGATCATTCTCGACAAGCCTTGAACGGGATTAAAAAATCGGCATTCTGTTCAAGGGATAGGCACTCGATAAAGATTATGAAAAATAAGGGGAAAAGTGGTTGACCCAGGCAGCCCTTTCCCCTAAATTACGCCCCGTTCCAGCGCAACGGCGCAGCGGACACCGTGTTGGCTGAACACGTTAAACCACAGACAAAAATTTGGTGCGGTATCCGAGAGGCTGCCCACCGACGAAGTCGGCAAGATGCACGCGCAGCGTGCTCCGAAAGCCACTTCAAGCAGTAAAAATTTGGTGAGGTGTCCGAGTGGCTGAAGGAGCACGCCTGGAAAGTGTGTATACGGCAACGTATCGAGGGTTCGAATCCCTCCCTCACCGCCAAATTGTAAAAACCGACCTAAGGGTCGGTTTTTTGCATCTGGTGACATGGCAACATCCGATGCCGATGGAGAGAAGGTGAGAAGCCTCGTCGGGTTCGAGCAGAGCAGCTTGCTGCGATGAACGACCGCAGGCCGCCCCGAAGGGGTGTGCCACGCAGTGGTGAATCATTCCTCCCTCACCGCCAAATAAAGTAAAAGGCCCCGTCGCAAGACGGGGCCTTTTACTTTATCCGATGATGGGCGGCTCGGTTCGAACCCTGTCGACAGGCGGGCAGGATAGCCCGACTGGACGGCCAGAGGCCGCCCGCAGGTCGAGCGCCAGGGATGGCGCGAGTCAATCCCGACCCAGCGTACAGATTGAAGAACCGACCTCAGGGTCGGTTTTTTCTTCAAGGTGTCTGCCAACCCCCTGGCAGGAGAAACCCGTCATTGGCGGGGCCAGAAAAAACGGCTTGCCGCGATACCTGGCCGAGTGCCGCCCAGCCAATCCCATCCCTTCCGCCTCTCTGCTCTCTGCCGACAGGGGATATGCCCCGAGGGCAGCCAGCCCTCTCTCGTTGGCAGCGCATTACGCCAATATAAGAGAAAGTGGCGATATAAATAACCAACATACTCTCACAGATAGCACAGTATATTGTGATATCACCTGGATAACCGCCTCGTCCTGCCAGGTCGGCACCGTCAACCTGCTCTGCTGACCAAGCGGCACAGGCCGATGCCACCGGACACTACCGGGTCTGCGCAACCTCTCGGATATTGCTCACCGATTGGATATCGTTTTGAAAAACTGATAGTTAAATGGCTACACTAGCCTCACACATCGCATAGGGATATGGACAAATGAGTCTTATTGGCTTGCTGCTGGCCCTGGCAGCCATTCTGGGTGGCAACATGATAGAAGGGGGGCACCCCAGCGCCCTGCTCGATCTGCCCGCCTTTCTCATCGTGATCGGCGGTACCGTCGGTGCCGCACTGACCCAGTTTCCCTTCTCCGTGGTTGGTAAAACCCTCAAACGCTTCAAGTGGCTCATTACTCCCCTGCGCCTCGACATGCTGGAGCAGGCCCAACTGCTTGAAACCCTGGCGGGCAATGCACGGCGCAGCGGCATGCTGGCACTGGAGGGCATGATCGACGACATCAAGGATCCCTTCCTGCAAAAAGGGGTACAGATGATGGTCGATGGCTACGAGAAGACCAAAATCCACGAGGTACTGGAAAACGAGATCGAGTTCGAGCAGGAAGATATCGAACAGACCGTCAAATTCTACGAGGCCATGGGGGGCTACTGCCCGACCATGGGGATCGTCGGGGCCGTATTTGGCCTCATTCACGCCATGGGCCTGCTGGATGCCCCCGACAAGCTGGGGGGCGCCATCGCGGTGGCATTTATCGCCACCATCTACGGGGTGTCGGCCGCCAACCTCATCTTCCTTCCCTTCGGCAACCGCTACAAGTCGTTTGCCCACCAGATCCGCCACTACAAAGAGATGACCCTCACCGGCATCCTCTGTATCGTGGACGGCGAGTCACAGCAACGGCTGCAAGTGACCCTTGAGCCTTACCTCGGAGGCCACGGTGGCGAAAAAGAAAAAGGCTGAGGCGCCGGAGAACCACGAACGCTGGCTGGTCTCCTACGCCGACTTCATGACACTGCTGTTCGCCCTGTTCGTGGTGCTCTACTCCTTCGCCATGGCCAAGCAGTCGGAGACTCGCGTGCTCATTCAGGGCTTTATCGAATCTCTTGGCAAGATAGGGCTGGTCTCCCTTCCCGCCGGCTCCCCCGTGATGCAGGGGGGCACAGGCATACTGGAACCCGAGTCCAAGACCACCCCCAATACCTCCCAGAAAGAGCAGGTGCTGGATACCCAGACGCCCGCAGCGGCGGCCGACCCTTTCAACGAGACCATCGGCTCCTCGGAGAAACCTACGGCCACGGAGTCCTGGCCCCACAAGACCAAGGAGCAGGATTGGGTCACAGTCACCAAGCAGAAGCTGGATCAGCAGCTCAAGAGCCAAATCGAGTCCAAAGAGATCGAGGTGGAGCAGCTTGGCAGCCAACTGGTCATCCGCATCGGCGAAAAGACCTTGTTTCCGGCCGACTCCGCCTTCTTGCAGCCCCAGTTCATTCCGCTGGTCAACAAGGTCTCGGACGTGCTGGCGGACATCCCCGGCATGGTGGTGGTCACCGGTCACACCGACAACTCCCAGGCGCCGGTGGAGCTCTATCGCAACAACTGGGAGCTGTCGGTGCTGCGGGCGGCCACCATCACCCACACCCTGCTGACCAACCCCAAGCTGGATTCACGACGGCTGATCGCCCAGGGGGTGGCGGATACCCAACCCCGTTATCCAAACGATACCCCGGCTCACCGCCAGGCCAACCGCCGGGTGGAGATCGTGCTCTCCCAGGGCAAGGCGGCAGAGCAGAGCCTCCCCGTTCTCCAACCCTGAAACAGACCCCGCCATGCGGGGTCTTTTGTTTCCTGCCATCCCCCGGATTTTCAAACTATCCGGTTTTTTTCTGCTACATAAAAACGATTGAAAACAATTCTCAAACGAGAAAGTTGACCCCGCTAGCAAAACACAATTTTCATCCCGTTGATTAATAATTAATCCTTTGAAATGACATGTAAATCAGTACGAAAGTGGCATACTACGTAACATCATTGTTAAGTCACATGATTAATTTGGTTAGGGAAAAACCTATATGTTTGCTGATATTGCCGTCCAGCACTGGGCTTTTGCTGCCTATGTCATTGGCGCCATCTGTATCTGCTTGACCATGATAGGCCTGGCGGCCTTGCTGGGGGGACGCGCCTATGGCCGTGCCAAGAACAAACCCTTCGAATCCGGGGTGGATTCCGTCGGCAACGCCCGCCTGCGCTTCTCCGCCAAGTTCTACCTGGTCGCCATGTTCTTCGTCATCTTCGATGTCGAAGCCCTCTATCTCTTTGCCTGGTCCGTCTCCGTTCGGGAGAGCGGCTGGGTCGGCTTCATCGAAGCCACCATCTTCATCACCCTGCTGCTGGTAGGCCTCCTCTACCTGTGGCGCATTGGTGCCCTCGACTGGGCCCCGAAAAAGCGTGTCCTGACTGACAAGAAACCAGACTGAACTACCGATTATCTCTTTGAGGTTGCACCATGAAGTACACCCTGACCCGGATTGACCCGGATGCGCCCGTTGAGCGCTACCCCCAGGAACAGCGCCAGACCGTCGATGATCCACTGGCGCAGCAAGCGACCCGCGGCATCATGATCGGGCGCCTCGAAGAGGTGCTGCAAGACACCGTCAACTGGGGCCGCAAGAACTCCCTCTGGCCCTACAACTTCGGCATCTCCTGCTGCTACGTGGAGATGTGTACCGCCTTCACCTCTCCCCACGACGTGGCTCGCTTCGGCGCTGAGGTCATACGAGCCTCCCCCCGTCAGGCCGACTTCATGGTGATTGCTGGCACCCCCTTCATCAAGATGGCCCCTGTCATCCAGCGGCTCTATGAGCAGTTGCTCGAGCCCAAGTGGGTCATCTCCATGGGGGCCTGTGCCAACTCCGGCGGCATGTATGACATCTACTCCGTGGTACAGGGGGTGGACAAGTTCCTGCCGGTCGATGTCTACATTCCGGGCTGCCCGCCCCGCCCCGAGGCCTTCCTGCAAGCCCTGATGCTGCTGCAGGAGTCCATCGGCAAGGAACGCCGCCCCCTCTCCTGGGTGGTGGGGGATCAGGGGATCTACCGTCCCCAGATGCAATCCGAGAAGGAACGCAAGCGCGGCGAGCGGATCAACGTGACCAACCTGCGCACGCCGGATGAGATCTGATCATGAAACTGACTCGAGAATTCCCAAGCAATTACACCATGGCCCAGTGGCAAACCGCCGATCACTCCGATGCCCAGGTGGTCGGCGAGCTGTTCGCCCACTTCGGTGCCGAGCGCTTCACCGTGCAGAGCACCCGTACCGGCGTGCCGGTCATCTGGCTCTCCCGGGATCTGCTGCTGGACGTGATGGGCTTCTTGCAAAAGCTGCCCTCCCCCTTCGTGATGCTGTTCGATCTCAGCGCCACCGACGAACGGATGCGCAGCCATCGCCACGGCCTGCCGGAGAGCGACTTTACCGTCTTCTATCACCTCATCTCCATCGACCGTAACGCCGACGTGATGCTGAAAGTGGCGCTCAAGGAGAGCGATCTCCATCTGCCCACCGTCAGCCGCCACTTCCCCAACGCCAACTGGTACGAGCGGGAAGTGTGGGATCTGATGGGGATCACCTTCGATGGCCACCCCCATCTGACCCGCATCATGATGCCCAAGAGCTGGCAAGGGCACCCCCTGCGCAAGGACTACCCGGCGCGCGCCACCGAGTTTGATCCCTTCATGCTCGATGCGGTCAAGCAGGATCAGGAGCAGGACAACCTGCTGTTCAAGCCGGAAGAGTGGGGCATGGCCCGCGGCAACGAGAACGAGGACTACATGTTCCTGAACCTCGGGCCGAACCACCCCTCCGCCCACGGCGCCTTCCGCCTGGTGCTGCAACTCGACGGGGAAGAGATCCGCGACTGCGTGCCCGACATCGGCTATCACCACCGCGGCGCCGAGAAGATGGGCGAGCGCCAGTCCTGGCACAGCTACATCCCCTACACCGACCGGGTCGAATACCTGGGCGGCGTGATGAACAACCTGCCCTATGTGCTGGCGGTCGAGAAGCTGGCCGGCATCAAAGTGCCGGCGCGGGTCGACATGATCCGGGTGATGATGGCGGAGCTGTTCCGCATCCAGAGCCACCTGCTGTTCCTTGGCACCTACATTCAGGACGTGGGGGCCATGACCCCGGTCTTCTTCACCTTCACGGACCGCCAGAAGATCTACACCATCATCGAGGCCATCACCGGAGCCCGCATGCACCCGGCCTGGTTCCGTATCGGCGGCGTGGCCCACGATCTGCCTGCCGGCTGGGCCCGCCTCATCCAGGACAACCTGTTGAGCTGGCTGCCCAAGCGGTTGATGGAGTATGAAAAGGCGGCCATGCGCAACAGCATACTGCGGGGCCGCACCATCGGTGTCGCCGCCTACAACACGGCCCAGGCCCTGGCCTGGGGCACCACGGGGGGCGGTCTGCGGGCCACGGGGCTCAACTTTGACGTGCGCAAATGGCGCCCCTATTCCGGTTACGATCAGTTCGAGTTCGAGGTGCCGGTGGGCAGCAACGGGGACGCCTACGACCGCGCCACCGTGCGCATCGAGGAGATCCGCCAGAGCCTGTCCATTATCGAGCAGTGCATGAAAAACATGCCTGAGGGCCCCTTCAAGGCGGATCACCCGCTCACCACGCCACCGCCCAAAGAGCGCACCCTGCAGGACATCGAAACCCTGATCACCCACTTCCTGCAAGTCTCCTGGGGGCCTGTCATGCCGGCCGCCGAGTCCTTCCAGATGATAGAGGCGACCAAGGGGGTCAATAGCTATTACCTGACCAGCGACGGATCCACCATGAGCTACCGGACCCGGATCCGCACCCCGAGCTTTGCTCACCTGCAGCAGATCCCCTCGGTGATCCGCGGCCAGATGGTGTCGGATCTTATCGTCTACCTGGGCAGTATCGATTTCGTTATGTCAGATGTGGATCGTTGAGTCCTCTCGCCCCGGCAGCCGGGGCGAAGGGCAAGACGCGCAGTAAAGGGACAAGCCACAAAAGGTCAAGTCATGAGCCAATGTCAGTGTCACAATAACCAGACCCCACAAGGGCAAGGGGCATGCAGCAGCCAGCAGGGAGATTTCGTCCTGAGCCAGGCTGAGCGCGATGCCATCGAACACGAGAAACACCACTACGAAGATCCCCGTGCCGCCAGCATCGAAGCGCTCAAGATAGTGCAACAGGCCCGTGGCTGGGTACCTGACGGCGCCATTCACGCCATCGGCGCCGAGCTCGGCATCCCCGCCAGCGACGTGGAAGGGGTCGCCACCTTCTACAGCCAGATCTTCCGCCAGCCGGTGGGTCGTCACATCATCCGCGTCTGCGACAGCATGGTCTGCTACATCAACGGCCACGAGCAGTTGCTTGCCGGTCTGAAAGAGGTCGTCAATCTGGCCCCCGGTCAGACCTCCCCGGATGGCCGCTTCACCCTGTTGCCCGTCTGCTGCCTCGGCAACTGCGACAAGGGGCCGGCCATCATGATCGATGACGATACCTATGGCGGACTCGATGCCGTCAGCCTGCTGAAAACCCTGGAGGCTTACCCATGAGCATTCAGCCAGGCAAGACGCTTGCCTCCCTCGGCACCGCCAACCGCATCCCCCGCACCGCCGAGACCCACCCTCTCACCTGGCGCCTGCGGGACGACGGCCAGCCGGTCTGGCTCGAGGAGTATCAGGCAAAACAGGGCTATGAGGCCGCCCGCAAGGCCCTTGGCCAGATGAGCCCGGATGACATCGTCAGCACCGTCAAGGATGCCGGCCTCAAGGGACGCGGCGGCGCCGGTTTCTCCACCGGCGTGAAGTGGGGCCTGATGCCCAAAGACGAGAGCATGAACATCCGTTACCTGCTCTGCAACGCCGACGAGATGGAACCCAATACCTACAAAGACCGCATGCTGATGGAGCAGCTGCCCCACCTGCTGATCGAGGGGATGATCATCAGTGCCCGGGCTCTCAAGGCCTATCGCGGCTACATCTTCCTGCGCGGCGAGTACGTGGATGCCGCCATCCACCTGCGCCGCGCCGTGGAAGAGGCCAAGGCCGCGGGGTTCCTTGGCAAGAACATCCTGGGCTCGGGCTTTGACTTCGAGCTGTTCGTCCACACCGGCGCAGGTCGCTACATCTGCGGCGAAGAGACGGCCCTCATCAACTCCCTGGAAGGACGGCGCGCCAACCCGCGGGCCAAACCCCCCTTCCCCGCCGTCTCCGGCGTCTGGGGCAAGCCGACCTGCGTCAACAACGTCGAAACCCTGTGCAACGTCCCCGCCATCATCGGCAACGGTGTGGCCTGGTATCAGGGGCTGGCACTGCCGGGTTCGGAAGATCACGGCACCAAGCTGATGGGCTTTTCCGGCAAGGTCAACAATCCCGGCCTGTGGGAGCTGCCCTTTGGCATCACCGCCCGCGAGCTGTTCGAGGAGTGCGCAGGCGGCATGAAGCCCGGCTATCGCCTGAAAACCTGGCAACCAGGCGGTGCCGGCACCGGCTTCCTGCTGCCCGAGCACCTGGATGCCCAGATGTACGCTGGCGGCATCGGCAAGGTGGGCACCCGCATGGGTACGGGCCTTGCCATGGCGGTGGATGACAGCATCAACATGGTTTCCCTGCTGCGCAACATGGAGGAGTTCTTTGCCCGCGAATCCTGCGGCTGGTGCACCCCCTGCCGCGACGGCCTGCCCTGGAGCGTCAAGATCCTGCGGGCGCTGGAGCGGGGCGAGGGCCAACCCGAGGATCTCGCGACCCTGGAACAGCTCGTCAGTTTCCTGGGCCCGGGCAAGACCTTCTGTGCCCATGCCCCCGGCGCCGTCGAGCCCCTTGGCAGTGCGATGAAGTATTTCCGGTCCGAGTTCGAGGCCGGGGTCAAGGCCCCCCATGACAATCACAAGCTGTTCAAGGGTATCCAGCCCAACCTGCTGGGCGAGCGCTGGTAAGCGCCAGGACGCATCGGGCAATAGCCGATTTCATAAAACAGGTTTCAGGGAAGTTGTATGGCAACCATTCATGTAGACGGTAAAGAGTACGAGGTAGACGGGGCAGACAACCTGCTGCAAGCCTGTCTGTCGCTGGGTCTGGACGTCCCCTATTTTTGCTGGCACCCGGCGCTCGGTAGCGTCGGTGCCTGCCGCCAGTGCGCGGTCAAACAGTATCAGAATGCCGACGACAAGCGCGGCCGCCTGGTCATGTCCTGCATGACCCCTTCCACCGATGGCACCTATATCTCCATCGAGGATCAAGAGGCGAAGGAGTTTCGCAAGACAGTGGTGGAGTGGCAGATGACCAACCACCCCCACGACTGCCCGGTGTGCGAAGAGGGTGGCGCCTGCCACCTGCAGGACATGACGGTGATGACGGGCCACAACAGCCGCCGCTACCGTTTCACCAAGCGCACCCACCAGAATCAGGATCTGGGCCCCTTCATCAACCACGAGATGAACCGCTGCATCGCCTGCTACCGCTGCGTGCGTTATTACAAGGATTACGCAGGTGGCGAGGATCTCGGGGTCTATGGCGCCCATGACAACGTCTACTTCGGCCGGGTCGAAGATGGCACTCTGGAGAGCGAATTCTCCGGCAACCTGGTGGAGGTCTGTCCCACCGGCGTCTTCACCGACAAGACCCACTCCGAGCGTTACAACCGCAAGTGGGACATGCAGTTCGCCCCCAGCATCTGCCAGGGGTGCTCGGTCGGCTGCAACATCAGCCCGGGTGAGCGCTACGGCGAGCTGCGCCGCATCGAGAACCGTTTCCACGGTGCCCTGAACCACTATTTCCTCTGCGATCGCGGCCGCTTCGGCTACGGCCACGTCAATCTGACCGACCGCCCGCGCCAGCCCCTGCTGCAGGATGGCAGTGACAAGCTGGCCATCACGGTGGATGGCGCCCTGAACCGGGCCGCGGATGCGCTGCGCACCGCCAGCGGCGTCATCGGCATCGGCTCACCCCGCGCCTCCTTGGAGAGCAACTTCGCCCTGCGCGAACTGGTGGGGGCCGCCAACTTCTACTCCGGGGTCGAGCAGAGCGAATGGAAATGCCTGCAGAAGATGCTGGACATTCTGGAGCACGGCGGCGTGCGCACTCCCAGCCTGCGCGACATGGAAGAAGCCGACGCCGTGCTGGTGCTCGGGGAAGATGTCACCCAGACCGCCGCCCGCATCGCCCTGGCCCTGCGCCAGGCAGTGAAAGGCAAGGGGCGCGAAATTGCCCGCAAGCTGAAGGTGGACTTGTGGCAGGTCGCCGCGGTGCAGACGCTCGCTCAGAATGAACGCTACCCGCTGCTCATCACCAGCCTGGATCAGACCCGTCTCGACGACGTGGCCGCCGATACCCTGCATGCCCCCCACGCGGATCAGGCGCGCCTCGGGTTTGCCATCGCCCACCTGCTGGACGCCAGTGCACCGGCGCCAACGGATCTCTCCCCCGAACAGCAGGCCCTCGCCGCCCAATGGGCCGACCTGCTTGGCAACGCCAAAAAGCCCCTCATCATCGCAGGCAATGGTGCCCGCAACGAGGCTCTGATCGATGCGGCCAGCAACATCGCCCGCGCCCTCAAGGGCCGTGGCCAGGCCGCGGAGCTTGCCCTCGTGGCTCAGGAAGCCAACAGCCTGGGGCTGGCCATGCTGGCCCGGCATGCCGCCCCGCTGGAGGCAGCCCTCGAACGCATGGAAGGGGAAGAGAGGCTTGCCCTGGTCGTTCTTGAGAACGACCTCTACCGCCGAGCCCCCCGCAGCCGGGTGGACGCCGCCCTGGATCGCCTGCAACACCTGCTGGTCATCGACCATCAGGAGACGGCCACCGCGAAGAAGGCGGATCTGGTGCTGCCTGCCGCCAGTTTTGCAGAAGGCGATGGCACCCTGGTCAACATGGAAGGCCGTGCCCAGCGCTTCTTCCAGGTCTATGCTCCCGCCTTCTACAACGCCGATATCCAGGTGCGCGAGAGCTGGCGCTGGCTGGATGCCTTGCAAGGGAGCCAGCAACCGCGTTCGGTTCGCTGGAACACCTTCGACGATGTGAGTCGCGATTGCGCCGCCAGCGCCCCGCTGCTCACCACCATGGGTGAAGCTGCACCCAACGCCGGCCTGCGCATTCGCGGCATGAAGCTCGCCCGGGAGCCGCACCGCTACAGTGGTCGCACCTCCATGCTGGCGAACCAGAACGTGAGCGAGCCCAGAGTCGCCCAGGATCCCGATTCGCCGTTCGCCTTCTCCATGGAAGGCTACGCCGGTGCCCGCCAGCCCCTCTCCCAGGTACCGTTTGCCTGGGCACCGGGCTGGAACTCCCCCTCCGCCTGGAACAAGTTCCAGGACGAGGTGGGCGGCAACCTGCGTGCCGGGGATCCCGGTCGCCGCCTGCTGGAGCCGGGCGAAGGCAACCTGGGCTGGTTTGGCGCCATCCCGGCCCCCTTCCTGCCCGCCGCATCCCTGCAGGTGGTGAGCTATGACCAGCTGTTCGGTGGCGAGGAGCTCTCCGCCAGAAGCCCGGTCATCCAGGCTCGCATGGGGGAACCCACCCTGGTACTGAACCCGGCGGATGCCGCGCGCCTGGCACTGTCCCCTGACGCACTGGTGGCCTTCTCCTGGGGTGGCAACCACTGGCGCCTGCGTCTGCGCCTGAGCGATGCGCTGGCTCCGGGCCTAGCAGGGTTGCCACTCGGGGTGAACGGCCTGCCAACCGCCCTGCACCACGCCCTGATCGATAACCTGCAGGAGGTCATCGCATGAGCGACTCTCTGATGGATCTGCTGATCGAGGTCGGCAAGGCCCTGGTCGTACTCGTGGGGATCGTGGGGGCTGGCGCCTTCATGAGCTTCATCGAGCGCCGCCTGCTGGCACTGTGGCAGGACCGTTACGGCCCCAACCGGGTTGGCCCCTTCGGCCTGCTGCAACTGGCGGCCGACATGGTCAAGATGTTCTTCAAGGAGGACTGGATCCCGCCCTTTGCGGATCGCCGGATCTTCGTGCTGGCCCCCATCATCGCCTTCACCGCCTTCATCCTGGCGTTTGCGGTGGTGCCCATCACCCCCACCTGGGGCGTGGCGGATCTCAACGTGGGGCTGCTCTATATCCTGGCCATCGCCGGGCTGGCGGTCTATGCCGTGCTCTTCGCAGGCTGGTCGAGCAACAACAAGTACTCCCTGCTCGGCAGCCTGCGCGCCTCGGCCCAGACCCTCTCCTACGAGGTGTTCCTTGGCCTCTCGCTCATGGGCATCGTCATCCAGACTGGCAGCTTCAACCTGCGTGACATCGTCGAGGCCCAGGCCGGCATGTGGAACGTGATCCCCCAGATCCTGGGCTTCGTCACCTTCCTGTTTGCCGGGGTCGCCGTCACCCACCGCCACCCGTTTGACCAGCCGGAGGCCGAGCAGGAGCTCGCCGACGGCTATCACATCGAGTACGCGGGTATGAAGTGGGGTCTCTTCTTCGTGGGGGAGTACATCGGCATCGTGCTGATCTCTTCCCTCATCGTGACCCTCTTCTTCGGTGGCTGGCACGGCCCCTGGCTGCCGCCCTTCATCTGGTTCGCCCTGAAGACCGCCTGTTTCATGGTGTTCTTCATCCTGCTGCGGGCCTCCCTGCCCCGCCCGCGCTTCGACCAGGTGATGTCCTTTGGCTGGAAAGTGTGCCTGCCCCTGACCCTGCTCAACATGCTGGTCACCGCTGCCGTGGTGCTGATGAATGCGTGAGCAAAACGAGATGGACATGACGATGATTCGGCCGTCTGCGGCAAGGAAACGCCCAGGCGCCAGTGCTGATAAATGTGCAGTGAGGCACCTATGAAAATTACGAGCATTATCAAGGGTGTTGGCACCCAGTTGCGCAGCCTTGGGATGGTCTTCTCCCATGCCTGGCGCCCCCGTGAAACCCTGAGCTACCCGGAGCAGCCGGTCTACGCCGCCCCCCGTTTTCGCGGTCGCATCGTACTGACCCGGGATCCCGATGGCGACGAGCGCTGTGTGGCGTGCAACCTGTGTGCGGTCGCCTGCCCGGTCGGTTGCATCTCCTTGCAGAAGTCGGAGCGGGAAGATGGCCGCTGGTACCCGGAGTTCTTTCGCATCAACTTCTCCCGCTGCATCTTCTGCGGCCTGTGCGAGGAGGCCTGCCCCACCACCGCCATCCAGCTGACGCCGGATTTCGAGATGGGGGAGTATCGTCGCCAGGATCTGGTGTACGAGAAGGAAGATCTGCTGATAAGCGGCCCCGGCAAATACCCGGACTACAACTTCTACCGCATGAGCGGGATGGCCATCGACGGCAAACCCAAAGGGGATGCCGAGAACGAAGCCAAGCCCATCGATGTCAAGAGCCTGCTGCCCTAGGAGTCAATCATGGAACTGGCATTCTATGCCGCGGCCCTGGTCGCCGTTTACAGCACGCTGCGGGTGATCAGCACCAGCAACCCCATGCATGCGCTGCTCAATCTCATCATCTCCCTCATCGCCGTGGCCATGATCTTCTTCTGCCTGGGCGCCGCCTTTGCGGGGGCCCTGCAGGTGATCGTCTACGCCGGCGCCATCATGGTGCTGTTCGTGTTCGTGGTGATGATGCTGAACCTGGGGAGCGCCCAGGATCAGGAGAAGAAGTGGCTCACCCCCATGACCTGGGGTGGCCCGGCCCTGCTCTCCCTCATTTTGCTGGGCTTTCTGGCCCACGGCATTCTCGGCGTGACCGGCGGTGAACTGGGTCTGACCGAGGTCAGCGCCAAGGAAGTCGGTATCGCCCTGTTCGGCCCCTATGTGCTGGCGGTGGAGCTCGCCTCCATCCTGCTGCTGGCGGGTCTGGTCACCGCCTATCACCTGGGCCGCGAGGACAAGAGCGGGGAAGTGCTCTCCGTACCTCGTACCACACAGGAAGGAGGTCAGCAATGAGCGACATCCCCGTGGTGAGGCATGGCTCGCTGCCGGCAGCCCGCCCCCTTTCCATCCAGCAAGCACAAGGAGCATGGCGATGAGTGGAATTCCCATGGAGCACGGCCTCCTGCTGGCGGCCATTTTGTTTGCCATCGGCCTGTGCGGCCTGCTGATACGCCGCAACCTGTTGTTTATCCTCATGAGTATCGAAATCATGATGAACGCGTCCGCCCTGGCGTTCGTGGTGGCGGGTAGCCGCTGGGCCCAGGCCGACGGCCAGATCATGTACATACTGGTGATTTCTCTGGCGGCAGCGGAGGCCAGTATCGGCCTCGCCCTGTTACTGCTGCTCTATCGTCGTTACCACACCCTGAACGTGGACACTGTGAGCGAGATGCGCGGATGAGCCTCCTATATCTGACTTTCCTGTTCCCGCTGCTGGGATGGCTGCTGCTGGCCTTCTCCCTCGGCCGCCTCGGCGAGCGCACCTCGGCGCTCATCGGTGTCGGCAGCATCGGTCTCTCGGCCCTCACTACCCTGTGGGTCGGCATCGATTTTCTCAATACCATGCCGGAAGGCGGCGTCTATACCCAGACCCTGTGGCAGTGGATGACGGTGGGCGAGTTCCAGCCCGCCTTCCGTCTCTCCCTGGACGGGCTGTCGCTGACCATGCTGGGGGTCGTGACCGGGGTGGGCTTCTTCATCCACCTGTTCGCCTCCTGGTACATGCGCGGGGAAGAGGGGTATTCGCGCTTCTTCACCTACACCAACCTCTTCATCGCCAGCATGCTGTTCCTGGTGCTGGCCGATGACCTGCTGTTCGTCTACCTGGGCTGGGAAGGGGTGGGGCTGTGCAGCTACCTGCTGATCGGCTTCTACTACAAGGATCGCAACAACGGCGCCGCCGCCCTCAAGGCGTTCGTGGTGACCCGGGTCGGCGACGTCTTCCTCGCCATCGGGCTCTTCGTGCTCTACCGCGAGCTCGGCACCCTCAACATTCACGAGCTGCTGGTGCGATCCCCTGCGATGTTTGCCGACGGCTCCCCTGCCCTGTCGTTCGCCTGCCTGATGCTGCTCGGCGGCGCGGTCGGCAAATCCGCCCAGCTGCCCCTGCAGACCTGGCTGGCGGACGCCATGGCGGGCCCGACCCCGGTCTCGGCACTGATCCACGCCGCCACCATGGTGACCGCCGGTGTCTACCTCATCGCCCGCACCCACGGCCTCTTCCTGCTGGCCCCGGAGATCCTCCATCTGGTGGCGCTGGTCGGTGCCATCACCCTGGTGCTGGCCGGTTTTGCCGCCCTGGTGCAGACCGACATCAAGCGGATCCTGGCTTACTCCACCATGAGCCAGATAGGCTACATGTTCCTGGCCCTGGGGGTCGGTGCCTGGGAAGGGGCCATCTTCCACCTGATGACCCACGCCTTCTTCAAGGCGCTCTTGTTCCTCTCCGCCGGGGCCGTCATAATCGCGACCCACCACGAGCAGAACATCTTCAAGATGGGAGACCTGCGCAAATCGCTGCCGCTGGTCTACGCCTGCTTCCTGGTGGGGGGCTCGGCCCTGGCCGCGCTGCCACTGGTGACCGCCGGTTTCTACAGTAAAGACGCCATCCTCTGGCAGGTGCAGGCCAGTGGCCAGAGCGCCCTGCTGTGGGCCGGTCTGGGTGGTGCCTTCCTCACCACCCTCTACACCTTCCGCCTCATCTTCATCGCCTTCCACGGCAAGGAGCAGACCCAGGCTCACGCCGGACAGGGCCTTGCCCACCATTTGCCACTGCTGGTGCTGCTGGTGCTCTCCACCGGAGTCGGCGCCCTCATCGTGCCACCGCTGGCAGGAGTGCTGCCGGCCGGCCCGGGAGATCACATCGAAGAGGGACGCCATGGCCTCGAGATCCTCTCCGGCGTCATCGCCGTGGCAGGCATTGCGCTGGCCGCCTTCCTCTTCCTCGGCGAACGTCGCCTGGCGAAGGGGATCGCCGAGAGTGCACTGGGGCGGGCTCTGTCCACCCTCTGGTTCAATGCCTGGGGCTTTGACTGGCTTTATGACCTGATTTGGGTCAAGCCCTACCTGCTGGCGACTCGCCTGCTCGGCAAGGATCCGCTGGACAGGATGATGAACCTGCCCGCCGTGCTGGCCCAGGGGGGGCATCAGCTGCTGGCCTGGACCGTCTCCGGCAAGTTGCGCTGGTACGCAGCCTCCATGGGGATGGGCGCCGCCCTGATCCTGGCCCTGCTGCTGCTCGGCTGATCCATGAGCCCAATATTGTGTGGCAGGCTCAGCGCCTGCCCGACTAGAACCTAGATGAGAGCTGATATCGTGACCTTACTCTGGATCTTGCTAATTCCCTTCATCGGCGGCTTGCTCTGCTGGCAGATGGAGCGGCTCGGCGGACAGTTTGTCCGCTGGGTGGCCCTCGCCTCCATGAGCGCCTGTCTGGTGCTCTCCAGCGCCATCTGGCTCGGTGGTGACTTCACCCTCGCCAACCCCGGCCTCCCCGTCTGGGCAGCCGAGTGGCAACAACCCTGGATCCCCCGCTTCGGCATCTCCCTGCACCTCGCCGTGGACGGGCTGTCGCTCCTGATGGTGATCCTCACCAGCTTCATCGGCGTGCTGGCCATCCTCTGTTCCTGGAAGGAGATCGTCCAGCGCATCGGCTTCTTCCACCTCAACCTGCTGTGGATCCTGGGGGGCGTGCTCGGCGTCTTCATGGCGGTGGATCTGTTCCTCTTCTTCTTCTTCTGGGAGATGATGCTGGTGCCGATGTACTTCCTGATTGCGCTCTGGGGCCACTCGGTCACCGATGGCAAGTCGCGCATCAACGCCGCCACCAAGTTCTTCATCTACACCCAGGCGAGCGGCCTCATCATGCTGGTGGCCATCCTGGGCCTGGTACTGACCCACCACGCCGCCACCGGTGTCTTCACCTTCAACTATCAGGAGCTGCTCAACACCCCCATGAGCAGCACGGTACAGTGGCTGCTGATGCTGGGCTTCTTCATCGCCTTCGCGGTCAAGATGCCCCTGGTGCCGCTCCATGGCTGGCTCCCTGATGCCCACAGCCAGGCGCCCACCGCAGGCTCCGTGGACTTGGCGGGCATCTTGCTGAAAACCGCGGCCTACGGCCTGCTGCGCTTCACTCTGCCGCTTTTCCCCGAGGCGTCCGCCGAGTTTGCCCCCTACGCCATGGTGCTCGGCCTCATCGGCATCGTCTATGGCGCCCTGCTGGCCTTTGCCCAGACCGATATCAAGCGGCTGGTTGCCTACACCAGCATCTCCCACATGGGCTTCGTGATGATCGCCATTTACTCCGGCAGCGAGCTCGCCCTGCAAGGGGCAGTGGTACAGATGATTGCCCACGGGCTCTCGGCCGCCGGCCTCTTCATCCTGTGCGGCCAGCTCTACGAGCGCCTGCACACCCGGGATCTGCGCCAGATGGGCGGTCTCTGGGGACGGTTGCGCTACCTGCCCGGCGTGATGCTGTTCTTCTCCGTCGCATCCCTCGGGATGCCGGGGACCGGCAACTTCGTCGGCGAGTTCCTGATCCTCATCGGCAGCTTCCAGGTGGCCCCCGTTATCACCGTCATCGCCACCTTCGGGCTGGTGCTGGCCTCGGTCTACTCCCTCATCATGCTGCAGCGGGCCTGCTTCGGGACGCCCCGGGAGGAGAGCATGCTCAAGGGGCTGGATACCCGGGAACTGACCATGATGCTGACCATCGCCGGCCTCTTGGTGCTGCTCGGTCTTTATCCCCAGCCGGTGCTCGACACCGCCAGCAGCAGCCTCCTGAGCGTGCTGCACTGGTACGCGCTGCCGGGCACGGGGGCGCTGCAATGATGCTTTCTCTTTCGCCTTCCTTGTCCATGTCGGGAGCACTGTCATGACGTTTACTGTTTCTCAACTGCTGGCCCTGCTGCCCCTGTTGCTGACCACGGGGGCCATGGTGGCCCTGATGCTGGCCATCGCCTGGAAGCGCTGTGACGACACCGCCTTCGTGGTCACCATCATCGGCCTCAACCTCGCGCTCTTCTCCCTGCCCATCGTGATGGCCCAAGGGGATCAGGGGGTCACTCCCCTGCTGCAAGTGGACGCTTACGCGGTCTTCTACATGGGGCTGGTGCTCATCGGGGCCCTGGCCACCTGCACCTTCGGTCGCACCTGGCTCAAGGGCTATCCGGACAACCGGGAAGAGTTCTACCTGCTGCTGCTCATCGCCACCGCCGGTGGTCTGGTGCTGGCGGCCTCCCGTCACCTCGCCTCTCTCTTCATCGGGATCGAGATGCTGACCCTGCCCATGTTCGGTCTGGTGGGGTATGCCTATCGCGAGCGGCGCTCGCTGGAAGCCAGCATCAAGTACATGGTGCTCTCCGCCAGTGCCACCGCCTTCCTGCTGTTCGGCATGGCACTGCTCTACGCCCAGGCCGGAAGCCTGAGCTTCAGCGATCTCGGTGTGACCCTGGCCCAGAGCCCGGCTCACCATCCGCTGCTGATGGGGGGCTTTGGCCTGATGCTGGTCGGCTTTGCGTTCAAGCTGTCCCTCGCCCCCTTCCACCTCTGGACCCCGGACGTCTATGAAGGGGCGCCGGCACCGGTGGCCACCTTCCTCGCCACCGTCAGCAAGATAGCCGTGTTCTGCGTGCTGCTGCGCTTCTACCTGGCAGTACCCGCCACCTCGGATCCCATGATCCACTGGCTGCTGGCGGCCATGGCGGTCGTCTCCATCGTGGTCGGCAACCTCCTGGCGCTGATCCAGACCAACATCAAGCGGATGATGGGTTACTCCTCCATCTCCCACTTCGGCTATCTGCTGGCGGTGGTGGTGGCAAGCCGCCTCGGCGAGATGCCGGTGGAAGCGGCGGGTGTCTACCTGCTGATGTACCTGTTCACCAGCCTGGGGGCCTTCGGCGTCATCAGCATGATGTCCAGCCCCTATCGCGGCAAGGATGCGGACTCCCTGCACAGCTATCGCGGTCTGTTCTGGAAGCGCCCCTATCTGACGGCGGTGATGACGGTGATGATGCTCTCCCTCGCGGGTATCCCCATGACGCTGGGCTTCATCGGCAAGTTCTACCTCATCGGCGTCACCGTCGATGCCAAGCTGTGGTGGCTCAGTGGCGCCATCGTGCTCGGCAGTGCCCTGGGGCTCTACTACTACCTGCGGGTCATGGTCACCCTCTACCTGCGTGAACCCGGCATGCAACTGCGCGATGCCAGGGCCGACTGGGCCTTCTCCTCCGGGGGCCTGGTGGTGCTGCTCTCAGCCATTCTGGTGGTATTGCTCGGCATCTACCCCCAGCCCGTCATCAGTCTGGTACAGGGCTTCCAGCACGTGGTGCTGCGCTAGCCTCAGGTTCACAGTTCACACAGCGAAACCGGCCTCCGTGGCCGGTTTTTTATGTCCGCCAAGGCCCGGTCCGGCTTGCCCGTCTGGCAGGCGATACCAGATCGGTCCTCTCAATCCATGCCATATCCTCCAGCAAGCAGCTCGCCGAGCAGCGAGCTGAAGATGGCCTTGCCCCCATCGTGCTCGCCTCCTCCTGCCCTCCCCATTCTCAGACCCATGCCCATAAAAAAACCGGCCACTGGGGCCGGTTTTTGGTTTCTTGCTGGCGCTTAACCCAGGCGAACCCGAGCATTGCGGAACATGCGCATCCAGGCGCCATCCTCTCCCCAGTTGTCCGGGTGCCAGGAGTTGGCCACGGTGCGGAACACCCGCTCCGGGTGCGGCATCATGATGGTGGCGCGGCCGTCCGCACTGGTCACCGCGGTGATACCGTCAGGGGAGCCGTTGGGGTTGGCCGGGTATTGCACGGTGACGTTGCCGCGGTTGTCCACGAAACGCAGCCCCACCAGACCGCTCTGTTGCAGCGCAGCCAGGTGAGCGGCATCGCGCACTTCCACGCGCCCTTCCCCGTGGGAGACGGCAATCGGCATCACAGAGCCAGCCATCCCGGCGAAGAAGGCAGACGGGGAGTCCTGCACTTCCACCAGGCTGAAGCGCGCCTCGAAGCGCTCGGAGCGGTTGCGCACGAAGCGCGGCCAGAGATCGGCCCCCGGGATGAGGTCGCGCAGGTTGGACATCATCTGGCAACCGTTGCACACCCCCAAAGAGAGGGTATCGCCGCGCTCGAAGAAGCGCTGGAACTGCTCACGGGCGTTGTCGTTGAACAGGATGGACTTGGCCCAGCCTTCCCCCGCCCCCAGCACGTCGCCGTAGGAGAAGCCGCCACAGGCCACCAGGGTCTGGAAATCTTCCAGCTTGATGCGCCCCTCGAGGATGTCGCTCATGTGCACGTCGACAGCGGTAAAGCCGGCGCGGTCAAAGGCGGCCGCCATCTCCACGTGGGAGTTGACCCCCTGCTCGCGCAGCACCGCCAGACGGGGAGAAACCCCGCGAGCGATATAGGGCGCGGCCACGTCGTCGGACGGGTTGTAGGTGAGCCTGGCCTGCAAACCCGGATCGGTGGCGTCCTGGCGGGCGGCATGCTCCTGATCCGCGCACTCCGGGTTGTCACGCAGGCGCTGCATCTGCCAGCTGGTCTCGCCCCAGATGGTGCGAAGGGCGGTGCGGCTGGCGCGATACACCTCGCTGCCGGCACGCTGGAACAGGATGAGGTCGTCTTCGCGCACCGTGCCCAGCACATGGGAGCAGGCTGCCAGACCGTGACCGGCCAGCAGGGTCAGCACCGCTTCCTTGTCTTCGCGACGAACCTGGATGACGGCCCCCAGCTCCTCGTTGAACAGGGCCGGCAGCAGGTCGCCACCCACGCGATCGAGCTGGATATCGAGGCCGCAGTGACCGGCAAACGCCATCTCGGTCAGGGTGACGAAAAGGCCGCCGTCGGAGCGGTCGTGGTAGGCAATCAGCTTGCGATCCGCCACCAGCGCCTGGATGGCGTTGAAGAAGCCCTTGAGCTGGACCGGGTTGTCCAGATCCGGGGCACTTTGCCCAAGCTGGCGGTAAACCTGGGCCAGGGCCGAGGCGCCGAGGCGCTGCTTGCCGTTGCCAAGGTCGATGAGGATAAGGTCGGTCTCACCGAGATCGGTGCGCAGTTGCGGGGTCACGGTATTGCGCACGTCCTCGACCCGGGCAAAGGCGGAGATGAGCAGGGAGAGCGGCGAGGTGACGCTGCGCTCTTCCCCGTCCTGCTGCCAGCGGGTCTTCATGGACATGGAGTCCTTGCCCACCGGGATGGTGATGCCAAGGGCCGGGCAGAGCTCTTCGCCCACCGCTTTCACGGCTTCGTAGAGACCCGCATCTTCACCCGGGTGGCCGGCTGCGGACATCCAGTTGGCGGAGAGCTTGACCCGCTTGAGGGAGCCGATATTGGCCGGTGCCAGGTTGGTCAAGGCCTCGGCCACCGCCATGCGGGCGGAGGCGGCATGAGAGAGCAGCGCCACCGGGGTGCGCTCGCCCATGGACATGGCTTCACCGTGGTAGCTGTCGTAGGTCGCGGCGGTAACGGCGCAGTCAGCCACCGGGATCTGCCAGGGGCCGACCATCTGGTCGCGGTTGACGAGGCCCGTTACGGTGCGATCGCCGATGGTGATGAGGAAGGACTTCTCCGCCACGGTCGGCAGGCGCAGCACGCGCTCGGCGGCGTCGCTGAGGGTGATGCCGTCCAGTTGCAGCGCCTTGCCCTGGGCGGGCAGGCTCTGCACGTCGCGGTGCATCTTGGGCGCCTTGCCAAGCAGCACGTCCAGCGGCAGATCGATGGGCTGGTTGTCAAAGTGATCATCAGAGAGAGTGAGATGCTTCTCTTCGGTGGCGGTGCCGATGACGGCATAGGGGGCGCGTTCGCGCTCGCACAAAGCCTTGAACAGAGGCAGCTTGTCCTGGGCCACGGCCAGCACATAGCGCTCCTGGGATTCGTTGCACCAGACTTCCAGCGGGCTCATGCCCGGTTCGTCGTTCGGAATGGCACGCAAGTCGAAGCGACCACCGCGATCCCCGTCGCTCACCAGCTCCGGCATGGCGTTGGAGAGACCACCGGCGCCCACGTCGTGGATGAAGACGATGGGGTTGTCGTCCCCCAGTTGCCAGCAGCGGTCGATCACTTCCTGGCAGCGACGCTCCATCTCGGGGTTGTCACGCTGCACGGAGGCGAAGTCGAGATCTTCGGCAGACTGACCGGACGCCATGGAGGAGGCTGCGCCGCCACCCAGGCCGATGTTCATGGCCGGACCACCCAGCACGATGAGGGCCGCCCCCACCGGGATCTCCCCTTTCTGGACGTGCTCGCTGCGGATGTTGCCGATGCCACCCGCCAGCATGATGGGCTTGTGGTAGCCGCGCACCTCGACGCCGTTGTGGCTCGGCACCTGCTCTTCGAAGGTACGGAAGTAACCCAGGATGGCAGGGCGACCGAATTCGTTGTTGAAGGCGGCGCCGCCAAGGGGCCCTTCCTGCATGATGTCAAAGGCGCTGACGATGCGGCTCGGCTTGCCGAAGTCCTGCTCCCAGGGCTGCTCGAAACCGGGGATGCGCAGGTTGGAGACGGAGAAGCCCACCAGGCCCGCCTTGGGTTTGGCGCCACGGCCTGTCGCACCCTCGTCGCGGATTTCGCCGCCGGAGCCGGTGGCGGCACCCGGGAAGGGAGAGATGGCGGTCGGGTGGTTGTGGGTCTCCACCTTCATCAGGATGTCGACGCGCTCCTGGTGATACTGGTACTCACCGTTGGCGGGGCTCGGGAAGAAGCGGCCACCCTGGCTGCCTTCCATCACCGCGGCGTTGTCTTTGTAGGCAGACAGGACATGATCCGGCGTCTGCTCGAAGGTGTTCTTGATCATCTTGAACAGCGACTTGGGCTGCTGCTCGCCGTCGATGGTCCAGTCAGCGTTGAAGATCTTGTGACGGCAATGCTCGGAGTTCGCCTGGGCAAACATGTAGAGCTCGATGTCGTTGGGATTGCGACCCAGCCGGGTGAAGTTGGTCACCAGGTAATCTATTTCGTCATCGGCCAGGGCCAGACCCAGGGTCACGTTGGCCTCTGCCAGGGCGGCGCGACCACCACCCAGCACATCTACCTGGGTAAAGGGGCGCGGCTCGTGGTGAGCAAACAGGGCGGCGGCCTCGTTCATCTCGGCAAAGACCACTTCCATCATGCGATCGTGCAGCAGGGCCGCGATCTCGCTGCGCTGGGCCACGCTCAGCTCACCCTTGGCCTGCACGTAATAGGCAATGCCGCGCTCCAGCCGCTTGACCTGTTTCAGGCCGCAGTTGTGGGCGATGTCGGTTGCTTTGGAAGACCAGGGGGAGATAGTGCCGGGGCGGGGGGTAACGAGGAACAGCTGACCGCTGGGGGTGTGTTCCGGGATGGTCGGGCCGTAGCGCAGAAGCTGGCCCAAGGTCGCTCGCTCGGGGGGCGACAGCGGGCTCGTCAGCTCGGCAAAATGCACGTATTCCGCATAGACGCTTGCTATCTCTACTCCTCTCTGTGCGCAGCTCTGCAGCAGCTTGTGGACACGAAACTCAGACAGTGCTGGGGCACCACGCAAGATTTCCATATACCTTTCTCACCAAGTTTTAGAGTGTGGGGGGATTTGAGACGCGCGTATTATAGGGATCAGGCCCATCCTGAACAAACGTTTTTCTCATCTCGCGCGGTGTGACTCCCTTCATACTCTCTGGTATAAAGGTGCCTCTTTTTTGACAAATGCCGATTTTTTCAACAAGGGTACTCACCTACTTGCGCTGCATTTTTCGACTGTTCATCGGGATGATGTTGACGCTGGCCCTGGCCGGTTGCGACTTCTACCACCCCTCCAGCCAACTGGAGCAGATCCGCCAGCGAGGCGAGATCCGGGTTGGCACCCTCTATGGCCCCACTTCCTATTACCAGCGTGACGACACCGCACTGGGGTTCGACTACGAGCTGGCGCAGCTTTACGCCGACTGGCTGGGAGTCAAGCTGACCATAGTACCGGCCTACAGCACCGCCGAGCTGGTCGAGCAACTGCAAAAGGGCAAGCTGGATCTCGCCGCCGCCGCCATCGTCGTGACCCCGGAGCGGCGCAAGCTGTTCCGCTTCGGCCCAGGCTTCTACCAGGTCTCCCCCAAGCTGGTCTATCGCAACGGCTCCCCCAGGCCCAAGAACCTCGGTGACATCAAGGGCAGCATAGTGGTGCCGGCGGGCTCCACCGGCGAGGACCTGATGAAGGAGCTGGCCAAGCAGTACCCCAACCTGAAGTGGAGCACCAATCGGGATGCGGACGTGGAAGAGCTGCTCAAGCAGGTGGCCGACGGCAAGGTGGACTACACGGTGGTGCAGGACACCATACTGGCCCGTACCCAGCGCTACTACCCCGAACTCACCGAAGGCTTGACCCTCGCCAGCAAGCAGACCGTGGCCTGGGCCATGACCAAGCTGCCCGACGACAGCCTCTACGCCAGCATCATCGACTTCTTCGGTCAGCGCTTCATGGATGGCGCCATCGCCAAGCTCGACGAGAAGTACTTCGGCCACGTGCAGAACTTCGATTTCGTCGACACCCGTACCTTCCTGCAACGGGCCAAGAGCCTGCTGCCCAAGTACCAAGCGCTGTTCCAGACCCACGCCAAGGATATCGACTGGCGGCTGCTGGCCGCCATCAGCTATCAGGAATCCCACTGGGATCCCCAGGCACGCTCCTACACCGGGGTGCGTGGCATGATGATGCTCACCGGCCCGACCGCCAAGGCGATGGGGGTAAACGATCGCACCCACCCGGAAGAGAGCATCAAGGGGGGCGCCCGCTACCTGCAGGAGATGATGGCGAAGGTGCCCGACTCGGTCCCGGCGGACGAGAAAGTGTGGTTTGCCCTCACCGCCTACAACATCGGCTACGGCCACATGATGGATGCCCGCCGCCTGACCAAGGAGCTGGGCAAGAACCCGGACGCCTGGAGCGACGTGAAAGAGGTGCTGCCCCTGTTGCAGCAGTCACGCTGGCATCGCAAGGTGCGCTATGGCTATGCCCGTGGCGGCGAGGCGCGCAACTATGTCAACAACGTGCGCCAGTACTACCAGAGCCTGCTCTGGCTCGACAACGAACAGCAGAAGGCCCATCGTCGCGAGGAGCTGGACGAGGACGACAGCAGCGAGCCGGACGTGCCAGCACAGCGTCCGGCCATCATCGCCGAAGTGGTCAAACAGATCATCACCCCCTAGCCTCGCCGGGGGTGTGTTTTCCTGCCCTGTTCTCTGTTACCATCCTTGGGTATACGAGGGGCGCTGGAGCGAACTTATTGCAATGTATTCATTGCGTTGCAGTTCCTGCCAAGGGCCCTTTCGGCCCCACGCAAGACCAGGGAGGAGAACAGGATGCGAGCACGCAGAAGAGCCATATTGGCCCGAAAAACCAAATGTGCCTGGAGCCCGAGACGCAAGCTCAAGCTGGCCGACATGAAACGCAAGATCTGGCACAGAAACCGCTCCTTCACGCTGCTGATAGCGGAGCACACAGTATAAACCCGGCATCAGCCGGGTTTTTTTATGGCTATGTCCCAATTACGTGTTGCATCGGGTGCCCTAGCGCCTCATGCAAACACATCTTGGTATTTACCTCCCTGCCGTAACGTTCCAGCATCCTGCGCCAGCCCAGATAATTCCTCAGGTAGTGGGTTGCGACTCCATGGAATCGTTCCATCCACTCCTTCAACCGCCGGTGATATCCGTTCACATGCTGGATGTGGTATGCCCCAATGACTCGCTCACCTCGACGGTTGTACACCACCTGATGTGTTATGCCCCGCGCTTGGCTGAAACTGGCATACACCCCTGCACCATCACTGCAGAGCACTGCATCGGGCGCGATGAGTGGCTGCAACACCGCTTTCACCGTCTGCGCATCCAGCCTTTCCAGCTGAAAGTCGGCTTGATGGCCCGCCCTGTCCTGCACCACCATCACCGGGATGTAATCCCGCCCGGTCCCCCGGGTACGCCCTTTCCCGCCACGATGTCTTGCCGGACGAGGCAACCCTCGCTGCCCCTTGAACGATTCGAGGAAGAAGGTTTCATCCACTTCCACAATGCCTTCTTCCCGTGTTGCCTGGTGGTTTGCCATCGCCTTCAGGAAGCGGTGACGCCACAAGAAGGCGGTGTTCTTGCAAACACCGCAGCGGACGGCGGCCTGGCGGACAGTGAGCCCGTCGATGAGAGTCTGGGCGTAGTCCTCCCAATGCTCAGCCTTACGTAATCTGGCCAAAGGCGTCTTGGTGAGGAGGGAGCTGGTTCGCCGACACTGCTTACAACGGTAACGACGCAGCCCACGGCTCCAGCCCCAGGGGGCCAGCTGGGTGGCATCCGCCTGGCAGTGGGGACAGCCGCAGCATGTGGGTAACTGGGCATGGAGGGACGTAATCGGGTGTGGAGCGGCGAGCTCATGCTGAGCGACACGGCGCTGACGCAGAGTAAGTAATGGAAAGAGGGACAACAGGTGTTGGAAGGCTGGCGTATCCATGATGAAGGTCCTCGCGGTGATGACCTACTTCCAGATTAGCCTTCCAACACATAATTGGGACAGCGCC